>JBOHOS010000267.1:0-2586 GCA_050731295.1 Nitrospiraceae bacterium
GGGGTATCGATGGGTCATGGCCATGCAAGGCTCCGACGGCGGATGGGGAGCCTACGACAAAGACAACAATAAGATGGTGTTCAATCTCATTCCGTTTGCCGATCACCGGGCGCTTCTGGATCCCAGCACTGCGGACCTTGCCGGGCGATGCCTGGAGATGTTGGGTGCGTTGGGATATGATCGGCGGCATCCGGCCGTCCGGTCGGCGCTCGATTTTATCAGGCGAGAGCAGGAAAGCGACGGGAGTTGGTATGGCCGATGGGGCGTCAATTACATCTACGGGACCTGGTCGGTCCTGGCCGGTCTGAAATCCATCGGCGAGGATATGTCGTCCGAATCGGTTCGCCGAGCGGTCATGTGGCTGGAGTCCAAGCAAAATCCGGACGGGGGATGGGGGGAATTGTGCCTCTCGTACGCGGATCAGGCCGAAGCCGCCTGTGGCGAGAGCACACCATCGCAGACGGCGTGGGCCCTTCTTGCGTTGATGTCGGCCGGCGTCTGCGATTCGCTCTCCGTCGTGCGGGGGATTAATTATCTACTGCGACACCAGCGGGACGACGGTTCGTGGGCGGAAGTTCAACATACCGGCACGGGGTTCCCTCGGGTCTTCTATCTCCGCTATCACTGGTACTGCCAATACTTCCCTCTCTGGGCGCTCGCCATGTATCGCAACGTCAGGTCGCGCGGCCACGCGCGAGCCGACGAATTACGCCGGATCGCCCGTCAGTCGAAGGGCTTTTCATCTCGCACAGGATGTTGAGCGCCGCGTACCGTGTAGCTCGCGACTCGCGTTTCTTATCCCGGCGCACCGTTTCGCGCAGACAGCGATCTACACACTCCCGCTCCGTCGTACCAGGAGACCTCGCAGCCGTAGACGGATGATCCGCGTCCACACGCGAACCGTCGGCCGGTCCCGTGTGCCCACGAAGACGGCCGGCTCTTAGGACATGGCGATGCGCTGCTGAGTGAAGCCGAATGAAACGCCTCGGAATCTGTACGGCAACGCGGTGGGAGTTCAATGCCGTCCGGCGCTCGGTTGCCGACGCGAGCGGCCGTCGCGGGTTTTTTATGGGCCGGCAAGGACCGTGCGAAGTGGTCGGCATCCGGACCGGCGTAGGAATGACCAAGGCTCGAGAGGCGTGTGGAGCCATGCTGGATGATCACCCCGTCGACCTTGTGATCTCGTCCGGATTTGCGTGCGCGTTGGGCGTCTCCGGCGTCGGGGAATTGCTGGTCGGGACTACGGTGATCGGAGAGCCGTCCGACAGCGACTTCGGTTCCGATCACGAATGGTCATGTGCCGCTGAGGTGATTGAGGGGGCCGTGTGCGCGGCGCGAATCGAAGGAATGCCGGCCCGCACCGGTCGATTTGTCACGGTGCCGCGCGTCCTGTGGCGCGCGGATGAGAAACGACGGATTGCCGCGAGGACCGGCGCCGTTGGCCTGGATATGGAAAGTGCGGCGGTAGGGTCTGCGGCCGCCGAGCGCGGCGTGCCGTTTGCCGTGCTCCGCACGGTGTCCGATCTGCTCGATGAAGACCTTCCCCTGGATTTCAATCTCTTCCTGAATCCGATAGACTGGCCCAAGGGAACGTTGGCGTGCTTGGCGCGACCGTCCGCCTTACTCGAGCTGAATCGTCTTCGCGCGCAGGCCGCGATTGCGGCTGAGCGGCTCACCGTCTTTTTCAGGAGGTTTTTTGATGACCTGCATGGATAGGCAGCCATGCGATGCGATGGCTGTCATGAGGATGCTTGCGCGATGATCGGGTCGTTGACACAGCTCGGCAGCAAGACCATCTCCGCCATCCGGGAAATGGGACGCATGGTGCTCTTTCTGCTCACGACCTTCATATGGCTCGTTCGCCCGCCGTTCCGTCCGTTCCAGATATTTAAGCAGCTTCATTTCATCGGGTACAAATCCGTGTTCGTGGTGATCCTGACGGCCGCGTTTACCGGCATGGTGCTCGGCCTGCAAGGCTACTACTCGCTTCGGAAATTCGGTTCCGAGGGGTTGTTAGGCTCCGCCGTCGCCCTGAGTATGATTCGAGAATTGGGTCCGGTGCTGGCCGCGCTCATGGTGACGGCGCGAGCGGGGTCTGCGATGACTGCCGAGATCGGCATCATGCGCATTACGGAGCAAATCGACGCGCTCGACACGATGGCGATCAACCCTCAGCAGTACTTGATTGCGCCCAAAGTGGTGGCCGGGCTTATCGGCGTCCCGCTCTTGGTGGCGATCTTCGATGTCGTGGGTATTTATGGAGGCTATCTCGTGGGGGTCGACCTGCTTGGCGTCAGCGCGGGATCGTATTGGAGCTCCATCGAGTCGGCAGTCGAATGGAAAGATGTCTATGGCGGTATTCTGAAGTCAATCAGTTTCGGGCTGCTGATCACGTGGGTATGCTGCTATAAAGGCTATTACACCAGGATGAGCGCGGAGGGGTTGGGAACCGCCACGACACAAGCGGTCGTGTTGTCATCGGTCGTGATATTGGTATGGGATTACTTCCTGACCTCTGTGCTGCTTTAGAGGGATGCTGAAAAGGGCCCCCAACTTCGTTCTCGCTCGGCCGAAATCCTCACGTAC
>JBOHOS010000268.1:0-5062 GCA_050731295.1 Nitrospiraceae bacterium
TCCTACGCCGCCAACTCTACGATAACGGCCGAGGCTTTGGATCGTACCTGCTCACGTGTTGGCGCAATCGGACGGTCAGCCGGCTCGCTCTTGTGCAATTTGTTGTCCGGGACTGGCTGGGGTGGTGGTTGTGCCGCCGGGTGCTTCGACCACGCGGCCTTCCCCGCCGATTGGTTCTCGCCGAGCTGATGGGAGCGTTGCTGAGCCCCATCGCATATCGAGCGGCACAGGCGCGAGCCAAACAGGTGGCTCACGAGACAGAGAGCAGAAAAGGCGACGCGGGCGGGACGAGCCTGTCCGCGCCTCCTCACCGTTCTTGCCTGTCCACTCATCGGATGAAAACACAGGCGGACTGTGGCGACACGGTCTGCTCTACCGATGATGCGGCAGGGCTCAAATAGCGCCTCAGAGAATGCCAGGCTTTCGCGTGAGAAGAAGTACTCTTCAGCCATTCGTTGATCTCATTGGCCTGCCGACGAACCCGGCGTTGAGTTGGATCGGCATGATCGTGTGCGGCCTTTTGGCTGTATGGCCGGGGGTGCTTTTCGGTAATAGCATCACGCTTGAGGAGGTGTCGTCTGTACACTCCGAAATTTCTTTTCCCTTCCCCGATGAGCAGATGGACGCCGAATCGAAGCTCCTTCAAGAAATGTCGGTGACGATGGTTTTGAAGAAGCCATCTGTTGGAATACCCATGAGCTTGGCCAATGAAACGATGCGGTTAGCCGGGTCCATGGCTTCTGAAGTGGACGTAGGGCCTGACAACGACGATGCGACACACGCCGTTCCACAGACGCTTGCGGTCGGGAATTCCACGGGATCTGTCAGCGCCCTGAATCACGCTCTCGTCACGCAGGCGATCCGCTACCGCATGCCGGAGGCCGGAGAAGTCTTGCTCGTGTGGTGGATTAACGGATGGGAGACTCCGCCGCCGTCGATGCGGCCGGCGGGAACGTTTGAATCGAACGGGGCCATCCACACGCCGATGACTCGAGACGGAGAAGATTTCGTCACAACGGTGGAGGCGCCGGCGGGAACGGTGATGACTCATGCCTTCTTGATCACGAAGACTCGCGAAGGCGCAACAATGAGCGTGTGGGACGCCAACGGATATCCTTATCGATATTATGTCACCGTCGCGCGATCAAATCGTCCGGCCACCATCCTGGCCACAGTGAATCTCGCCAAGGCCCAGACTTCTCCCGATAATAGCGGCGCCTCATTACGGAAGCAGGAAATCCAGTATGAGATGCGGGAGGAAGGAGAAGTGTTTTTAGTATGGGGCCTGAACGGGTGGCGTGCATTACCGGAAAGCCTTCATCCATCCGGAACCGTGATCAAAAACGGCATGATGCACACCCCCATGACGCAAAGGGGCGCCGCCTTCGTCGCGACAGTGCAAGTCCCCGCCGGTTCGACGATGGATTATGGCTTCCTTGTCACGAAAACGCGCTCCGGGTCCGTGATCAATGCCTGGGACGGCGCTGAGACGTTCCGCCGGACGCTGGGCATGGTCAATGAACCGATCGTCGTCGCGTCCAATGTGGGACTGGGTCAAGGCGGCCAATTGCGGAATGGCCTTCCGAACGATATCTATTTGCTGATCACGGTCTTGCTTGTCACAAACGTTGTCATTCTTCTTTTCTTGAGACGCCTTCCACGCGAGAGGCGTCGTCGCATTGTTCTCATCGCTTTGGCCGGTCTGACCCTTCAAGGACTCATCCTCCGTTTGCTGGTTGCGTCGCATGGACAGTATCTATTGACGGCATCGTCTCCATTGCTGGGCGACGAGCGCGGCTACGATTATCTTGCCGTCGCTTTGCTGAATGGTCCCTTTATCGAATGGCCCGGAAGGGTGCCCGTCTATTCCCTTTTTCTTGCGGGCGGCTATTGGCTTTTCGGTCACTCGTTTGCGCCGATCCTCTATGTACAGGCCATCGTCGGTTCAACGGCGGTGCCGCTCACGTTCTTATTGGCCCGGCGCTATGCGCGATCCATGGGATCATTAGGCGCGGCGGTCCTTATTGCCGTCCATCCGGCGCTGCTCGCGCAGGTCATGCGCCTTGATACTGGCGCGATCTATACGCCTCTGCTTCTGTTGGCCGTCCTGGCATGGTTACGATCGCTGGACCATCCCCTGCTGAAGCGCTTCGCGTTCGCCGGCGCCTTGTTGGCTCTCGCCAATTTATGCAGGCCGACGGCGGTCTTCTTGCCCCTGCTTGTACTGTTTTTCATGCCCAATGCGATCGATAGGCGACGTAAGCTGATTGCCTGGGGCGTGTACACGGGCATGATGTTGGCTGTGATGGCCCCTTGGGCGTATCACAATTATCACACCGATCAGGCGATACTCCCTCTCAGCGCGACCACAACTACGATCTGGCAAGGCAGTCCCGAGTATTATCATCTGGTCTTCGACCAAAAACGGAATGCGTTCGAAATCTGGAATATGGAACTGAATCCTTCGCGCAACGGTGGAAAAAATCCTTTTTCTATCGAAGGCGATCGGTACTTTACCGAACAGGCTCTCGAGTCCATCCGACAGGAGCCGGGTCTCTATCTCTGGTACGTGTTTCAAAAATTGTGGTTTTTTTGGATCGGTAACCCTTCAATCGATTGGCCGAGCTATGAGGTCTTCGGTTTTGATACGATGCGCCCCTATTTTTCCACACCCCATATCATCGGAGTCTTTATCTCCCGCATGCTTCCCATTGTCGCTCTCGTAGGACTCATCGTGCTGCGAGGCCATCTCAAGCCGTTCCTGCCGTTGGTGGCTGTGTGTGCGTACTTCACACTTGTTCACGCCATTACCTATGCCGAGGTAGGCCATAGCGAACCGCTGCATCCGTTTTTAGCCGCCATCTTGGCAGGCGCAGCGAGCCATCTCGTACGACTTTTTCAGGAGAGCCGTCAACGCGCCACCTGGATGGCCCAACAGCAGGCATGAGCAGAAATCGCATGAATGTAAGAACGACCGCCATACCGGCACACACCTATCAGCCGCTGCGCCGCGGGATTTACGTGCGAGACCTGCTCAGCGAGCTGGTGGCTCGGGACATGAAACTGCGCTACAAGCGATCCGTCTTAGGCATCGTGTGGTCGATGGTTAACCCCCTTGCCCAATTGATCGTCTTCTATTTTGTGTTCAATCTCTTGCTGCCGCTTAATATCCCGCACTATTCGTCATTTCTTTTTACGGGGGTGCTGGCATGGAGTTGGTTCCAATCGTCGCTGCTGTATGCCACGGGAGCCATCGTCGATAATCGCGAGCTGATCAAGCGACCCGGTTTTCCCACCGCCGTCCTGCCGATGGTCACCGTGACGAGCCATCTGGTTCATTTTTTGCTCGCCATGCCCATTCTGTTGGCTTGCATCCTTCTCGATGTCGGCCATCTGACGATCGCCGTCCTGGCACTGCCGCTCGTGATCGCACTTCAATTTATCTTGACGCTGAGCCTGGCGTATTTGGTCGCCACTTTTCATGTCACGTTTCGCGATACCCAGTACCTGCTCGGCGTGATCTTGCAACTTCTTTTTTTCCTCACTCCCGTGTTTTACGATACGGCCACTATTCCGGCCTCCTATCGACCGATACTCGGCCTCAATCCCATGGTTCATCTCGTCGATGCCTACCGTGCCATCCTTATTCGCGGTGAACTGCCCGATGGCGTGTCGCTGATCGTCCTGGCCGGCTGCTGCGCGGTGTTGCTCGTCGTCGGGTATCGTGTTTTCGTACAAGCCAGTTATCGCTTCGTGGAGGAGTTGTAAGTGCGCACTACGATTGCCGTTGAAGGGCTGGGAAAACAGTTCAGAAAATATCATCACGGTCGGCCCTGGACGTTTCAGGAAGTCTTTCAGCGGGGGCTGCACCGGACCAAGCCGATCGAGCACTTTTGGGCGCTCTACAACATTAGCTTCACCGTGCCTGCCGGTCGCATGGTGGGGATCATCGGCGGCAATGGGGCGGGAAAATCAACTTTGCTTCGGTTGCTGGGAGGCGTGGGACGCCCCACTGAAGGACGCATTCAAGTCGACGGCCGCATCGATGCGCTGCTCGACCTCGGCGCGGGCTTTCACCCCGATCTCACCGGTCGTGAAAACGTGTTTATCAGCGGAGTCATCAACGGCTTGACACGGCGGGAAGTGGCTCAACAGTTCGATTCCATCGTCGCTTTTTCCGAACTTGAGGAATTCATCGACTTTCCGCTGAGGACATACAGCACCGGCATGCAGATGCGGTTGGCCTTCGCCGTGGCGACCCATACGCACCCCCGGGTGTTGCTGATCGACGAAGTGCTCGCAGTGGGCGATCTGGCGTTCCAGCGCAAGTGCCTGGACCGGATCGCCGAATTCAAAGCAGAAGGGTGCACGATCGTGCTCGTGTCCCACGACACGGGGCTGGTCAGTCAACTGTGCGATGAAGCGCTGTGGCTCCATGCCGGCCGCCTCATCGACTACGGCCCGGCAAGAGATACGGTCGACCGTTACGTTGAACATGCAGCGTCACAGGAAGATGTTGCGAATGATGTCCCCGTTCAAAGCACATTCTTCGACGCTTAAGGTCGTCCAAGCATCGCCATCGTCCGAATCGCTTCATATTGAGTTGAACTGGTCTTTCAGGATGGATATCTCTAAATCTCAAAGCGCACGCTCTCAACGGATCCATAATGAACGCGTATTTCACTGGGGGGATGTCGTCCTCTTTACAATATTGACGTCTATCGGTTTTCTCGCCTTTAGCCATGGTTTATCCTACTGGCTGACCTTGAACGAATGGCACTCGTCCCCGAGTATTATGATTGTCCTGACTGTCATAGGCGGAGTGATTCTCGTAAACAATCAGGCCCGCTGGTTCTTGTTGCCCTTTATGAAGCGGCCTAGAGCGATGGCGGCTCACCCCAGGTGGCACGTGGCGGTCGTGACAACGTTTGTGGGAGGCGCCGAGGCGATCGACATGCTCGAGGAGACGGTGCGGGCATTAAGAGCCATGGAATACCCGCACGACACCTGGGTGCTGGACGAAAGTGATGATGCTGGGGTCAGGCGCGTATGCCAACAATTG
>JBOHOS010000269.1:0-2426 GCA_050731295.1 Nitrospiraceae bacterium
GTTGAGCGCTGGCTATATTCGACAACAGCCGTAATCGCCAAGAAAGTCGAGCGATGAACTCCTGCTTGCAGCCGCAGAACACAAACTGTCTCGCTATGTCGTTCAGTACAGCATGCTAGCCCGCGGCTTCTACCGTCGTCTGCCTCAGCGAGGGAGGATTGTTACTATCGGACGCGCAACGACACGATGCCGTGTTTGGTTCGACCGCAAAATCCTCTCTACTTCGATACCCTGCTTCCTCTTCCCGTGTACCTTCCGGTGCTCTTCGGTCTACTAGATTAGGAGTGCCTGATGATGCCACACCATTTAGCCACCCAGAGACGGATGACGATCGTCCATCATCATGCCGACTTCTCAAACGCCGCCACAGTTTCACAGCTCCATAGCGCATGTCCATGAAAGTGGTGTTAGCTCAAACAGGTTAGGGTCGTGACCTTTCGACGGAAACTTTTACTGAAGGGGCTCAAGCTCGCGGATCTTTTTTTGATGAGCATGACTTTCTTGCTTGTCACATGGCTCTTTTATGCCCATGGGAATAGCATATTTGCTCTTGAAGAATTTCTTGCGATCCGGATAAAAATTGAGAATGCCATCCTGGTCGGGGCCATGGTATTAGCCTGGCATATTATTTTCTCATCGTTTGGCCTCTATGAATCTAAACGCCTCTCAAGCCTCAAGGAAGAAATCTTTGACATCATCAAGGCCACCGTATTGGGAACACTGGGGATGGCGACGTTGGCTGTCCTCTTCGACATCGAAATGATCTCTCACTGGTTTCTCCCGGTTTTTTGGGTCATGGTCACTCTGCTGACGTGTCTGAGTCGAGTATGTTTGCGACCAACCCTGGCCTGGGTGAGACGTAAGGGAAGGAATTTACGAAGTGTCTTGATCGTGGGAACCAATTCGCGTGCAGTACGGTTCGCACAGGAAATCCTGGCTAAACCGGAGCTGGGGTACCGTCTGATGGGTTTTGTCGATGAACCGTTCACCAGACTCAGCTTGGTGCGGTACGAGGGCCTCTTGAATCAATGGGAGAGCCTCAAGGATTGGAACCATGAGAGCCTCCCGCTCGTGTCGACGCTTGAGAGTCTCCCTGCTTTTCTTCGAACCTTTGCGGTCGACGAAGTTTTGATTGCGTTGCCCCTACGTTCATATTACCAGCCGGCTTCTCATATCGTTGGGCAATGCGAAGAACAAGGGATTTTGGTTCGAGTGTTGGGGGATCTCTTTACACCTAAAGTGGCTAAACCTTCAGTGGATGATCTCGGGCCTCATTCCACGTTCACTCTCCATACCGGAGCCATCGGGGACCAGGCTATTTTCATGAAGCGAATCATCGATATCCTGATTGCCGCACCATCGCTCATCTTTCTATCGCCATTGTTCGGCATCATCGCTGCTGCCATTAAGCTTACTTCCTCTGGTCCAGTCTTTTTCATTCAAGAACGAGTGGGATGGAATAAACGGCGCTTTCAGCTTATTAAGTTCCGGACCATGGTTCCGGACGCCGAGCAGCAACAAGCTGAACTTGAGCATCTGAATGAAGTGAAAGGGGCCGCTTTTAAAATTACCCATGACCCTCGCATTACGCCCATTGGACGTTTTCTGCGAAAAACCAGTTGCGACGAGTTGCCTCAACTCATCAATGTTCTCAAAGGGGATATGAGTCTAGTGGGGCCTCGCCCACTCCCTATTCGTGATTTCCAAGGATTCAACGAAGATTGGCATCGGAGGCGATTTAGCGTCCGCCCAGGAGTGACGTGTCTTTGGCAAGTCAGTGGACGGAGCGCCCTTTCTTTTGAACAATGGATGGAACTGGATTTGGAGTACATCGATAAATGGTCGCTGTTGTTGGATCTGAAAATTCTCTTCAAGACGATTCCGGCCGTGATACGGGGAACCGGAGCCGCTTAATACGGTTCAACACATCATAGGATAATGGACCAGTGTTACGCTCACACGAAGGCAATGTTAGGAAAACGTCAAATCATGCTGATGTAGTTGCTCCTGGTCGATGAAACAACAGAAACCTCCCATGCCACAAACCCAATCTGCTCGGCCTCCCAAGCACAATCTGTTCGGGGTGCACGTGAGTCAAACGTGCTACAAAGAAGCCGCCGAACTTATCATGCAGGCTGCCAGGGAACGCAGACCCATGCTGGTGGACCACATGCCGGTTCATGGCTTGATCGAAGCCAGTCAAGACCCGGTGTTGAATGGAAAAATGAATCACTTCGATATCGTGGCGCCGGATGGGCAACCAGTTCGATGGGCACTCAACCGATTCCATAAGACGGATCTTTCAGATCGTGTTTATGGCCCGGAATTGATGCTACGGTTATGCCGTCAAGCAGAGAGAGAAGGCGTTGGCGTGTATCTGTATGGCAGCCAATCGCTAGTCTTGGAAGGCTTGAAGAGGAATCTTC
>JBOHOS010000270.1:0-5752 GCA_050731295.1 Nitrospiraceae bacterium
GCGATGATGATCGTGGCGATCATCATCGCCGGCTTTGCTCTCCATTACGTAGAGACACAGCTCGTGACCGCCGCAGGGCAGAACCTGGAACTCGCCGCCGCGGAGGTGGCGAACAAGCTGGATCACCTCTTGTTTGAGCGAAGCGGCGATGCGCTGATGATGGCCGTCGCCGTTCGGTCGAGACTCGATGACCCGGCTCATCTGACCGAGTACCTGTCGATCCTGATGCGGGCCTTTTCCCCTATCTATCTCTGGATCGGCGTCACGGATGCCGGTGGGCGGGTCATTGCCGCGACGGATCCACGCACGGTGGGAATGGATCGCAGTCGTAGCGAATGGTTCGTCCACACCAGGGAGACCGGCAAGGTCCATGTGGAGGGCGACAAGCCGTACGAGGCCGTGGCGGAAGAGGGAGCCGTGGCGATGGCGGTGCCGATCTATGGCGGCGGGGGGAACTTCCTCGGGGTGGTCATGGCGCGGATCAGTCTTCCCGCAGTGGAAGCGCAACTCACGGAGACGATTCGGGCGATGGAAATTCGTGAGGGACTGTCGGCCAAGATCGAATATCAGTTCCTGACCAGGGAAGGTTCGGCCGTTATCGATTCGGAGCAGCGCCACCAGGGGAATGTCAACCTCATCAAGATAGGGGTCACCTCAGCGCTGCTCAGCGACTCGCGCCTGTCCGGCCATGTCGAGGAGCAGCACTTCAGCCGGCACGTGCCGATCATCACCGGTTATGCCAGAACGCAGGGGTATGGTGATGTGAAGGACCTTCAGTGGCGGGTGTTGATCCGTATGGATCGAGCCGATGTGCTGGCGCACGTGCGCGCGAGCTTGAGAAACCTCGGGGTGGCGGCGGCGGTCGTCTGGGTCCCCATGTTCATGGTGCTTCTCTGGGCGACCGGGCGATTGCGTAAAGAGTGGCAGCAGACTCAGGCGGGCGAGCGCAAGTTCGCCGAACTCCTTCGCGAAGCGCCGGACGCTATCGTCTCGTTTGATACCGTCGGGCGGTTTCAGTACGTGAACCCGGCGACGGAACGGCTGACCGGCTATACCTCTCAGGAGCTCCTCGGCAAGCACTTTTCGGGGTACGGCCTGCTCACAGACGAATCGACTCGCCAATCGTTGCGGGAGTTCGAGCTCACGTTGGCCGGCCAGGAGCGTCTCCCGTTTGAAGTGGAGATCATCTGCAAGGATCGCAGCGTGATCATCGGAGAGATCCATCCGCGCCTGATACATGAGGAAGGCCGGATCACCGGCATGCTGGTCACGATTCGGGACGTGACCGAACGCAAGCATGCCGAACGGTTGTTTCGCGTGCAACATGCGACCACACGTATTCTCGCCGACGAGACTGGCCTCAAAGAGGCTGCGCCTGGGTTGCTCCAAGCATTCTGCGAACCGCTGGAGTGGGATCTCGGCATGTTGTGGTTCGTAGACCGGCAAGCCAAGGTCCTGCGCTGGACGGAGAGTTGGATGTCGCCGAGCGCGCCCGTCGCGGCATTTGAGGGCGCCAGCCGGCCTCTCACTTTTGCGCAAGGCAACGGCTTGCCTGGCCGGGTCTGGCAGACCGGTGCGGCGGCGTGGATTGCGGATGTTCTTCACGAGGAGAACTTCCCCCGCGTTCAGATGGCGGCCGAGGCTGGGCTCCACGGGGTGTGCGCGTTCCCGATTGTGCTGGCCGAGGAGGTATATGGGGTAATGGAATTCTTCAGTCGGAATATCCGACAGCCGGACGCCCACATGCTGGAGTTGATGGCGGTCATAGGGAACCAAATCGGCCACTTGATCGAGCGCCGGCAGCTCGAGGACCAACTGCTGCAGTCGCAGAAGATGGAAGCCATCGGCCGGTTAGCGGGCGGCATCGCGCATGACTTCAACAATCTCCTGACCATCATTCAGGGCTATAGCCAACTGGTGCTCCGTCGAGTCGGGCCTGGGGATTCCGTGCATGAAGACATGAAAGAGATCCGGCGAGCCGTCGATCGCGCAGCGGCGCTGACCGGCCAACTGCTCGCCTTCAGTCGTCGGCAAGTCGTCGTCCAGCAGAAAGTGCTGGATCTCAACACCGTGTTGCAGAATTTAGAAAAAATGTTGAATCGCGTTCTCGGCGAAGATGTCAACCTCTCCGTGGCCCTGCATCAGGATGAGGCCCTGATCCGCATCGACCCCGGACAGATCGAACAGGTCATTCTCAACCTGACCATCAATGCGAGAGACGCCATGCCGAAGGGAGGGAAATTGACCATCTCGACGGAGAGCGTCGATTTCACGGAGCTTGTGGCTTGGCGTCCGGTCAGCCTCAGTCCCGGGGCCTATGTTAAGTTGGTCATCAGCGATACGGGATGCGGGATGGACGAGTATGTCCGATCACACATGTTCGAGCCCTTTTTCACGACCAAAGAACTCGGCAGGGGTACCGGTCTCGGCCTGTTTACCGTCTACGGAATTGTGAAGCAAGCCGGCGGCGAGATCGTCGTGGACAGCCTCCCTGGGGAAGGAACCACCTTTGCGGTCTATTTTCCACGCGCGACCATGCCGGCCGGCGATGTTCAAGAGACAGTCGGGCCACCTATGCTCGCGCGAGGAGGCGGCGAAACGCTCCTCTTGGTCGAAGATGAGCCGACCATTCGAGAATTGGCGGGAGATGCGCTTCGTCATCAGGGATACACTGTGCTGGAAGCGCGGCATGGCTTCGAAGCGTTGGTGATCAGCGCGCAGTACTCGAAACCTATTCATCTTCTCATTACCGATGTGGTCATGCCGCAGATGAGCGGGAACGAGGTCGCGCGACAGTTGACCGAGATACGCCGGGACCTCAAAGTCCTTTACATTAGCGGCTACACCCATGATGCGGTGATTCATCATGGAGTTTCCGATCAAGCCGCCTTTCTGCAGAAGCCATTCACCCCGGACATGCTGATCGCAAAGGTCTGGGAAGCCTTGGAAACCGTAAAGAAATAGGTTCTCCCCCCATCTGACCGGCGCCACGCTCTGGAGAGGGTAGAGTCAGGGAGAGTACGAATCCTTCAACCATACTTCCCCAATATGGGCAAGCGGCTCCCGCATTGAAGACGGCCGCAGAGTCGAAAAGTCCAGTCGCATGCATAATGAGGACATCGAGCGCTATAATCCCAACCTTCTCTGCTTTCCATTCACGTCGTATAGACCACAGAGGCGAGTGGGCTCACCTCAACTGCGTGCATGTTTTCACCCGCCCACCCAAGCCTGCCAAGGCGGGCTTTCCTTCCCGGTAAGCCCTTCCCGATCGCCTGGCGCCCGCTGACCTTCGCCGATCTTCCCGTCCTTGAGCGCGAAACCGTGGCAGTCCAGACATCTTATCGGGTATGACTTCGCGGCGCATTATATCTGGCGGGGGCACTTCACCTATCGCCGGACACCGCCGACCATCTGTCTCTCTTCGCGGTGTACGCGGAAGGGATTTACATGCCGCTCCTCCATTCCGACGCGGATCTGTGCAGAAGCCGCTTACCTGACCTTTTGCCTTGAGATTCGGGGTTGACAGGATTACGGCATGTAAAAAACCGTACCGACCAACGAAATTGATACCGAGCTACATCGTGGCAGACGCGTCTTCGGCGTCCGCGCCAACACCCTCACTGCAAAAGAACATTGACCGGATTACGTAAGGCGAGGTACTATTCGGCCCTACGACGGTGACATGCAGGTAACCCTCGGCAGGGGATGAATGGCCCTGACGCCTGAGAAAACTCCCCTGTTCTCTGGTCCCACTTCGACCGGCCGACAACCCTACTTCTGGTTGACGTTCCTGATCGTCGGGATGACGATTGTTACCCTGGTGATCGGAGCTCTCACACTCCATTACGTTGAACGTCGGTTGGTTGATGCGAGCGGTCGACATCTCGTGCTGGCCGCCGCGGAAATCGCCAACAAGCTTGATCGGCTACTGTTCGAACGGTATGGCGATGCGCTGATGATGGCCATGGCCATTCGCTCAAAACTCAATGATGCCGCGTACGTGGCGAACTACATTGACACCATGATGCGGGCCTATTCCCCCATCTATCTCTGGATCGGGGTGGTGGATCCCCAGGGGCGCATCGTGGCCTCGTCCGACCGACGCGCGCTTGGGATTGATCGGAGCCGCAGCGAATGGTTTGTCTACACGCGGGACACGGGGAAGGTCCATGTCGGGGATGTGGGACGGTATGAACTGGCGGATGGGCAGGAAGCCGTCGCCATTACCGCGCCAATCTTTGACGCTCGCGGAAAATTGCTTGGCGTGGTCACTACGCGGATCGGTATCCCCTCGCTGGAAGCGGTCCTCACGCAGACGATCCGGGCCATGAAAGACCACCCCGGATTGCCGGGCAAGATTCGGTACCAGTTCCTGACCCGCGAGGGCGACGCCTTTATCGACTCTGATGCGGACGACCATAACCGCGCGAACCTCCCGAAACTCGGCGTGCCCTCAGCGCTGCTGAGCGAATCAGGTGTGCCCGGCTATGTGGAGGAGCAACACCGCCGCCGGCACGTCCCCGTGATCACCGGCTATGCAAAGATCCAGGGGTATGGCGACGTGACGAGCCTGCAGTGGCGAGTGCTGTTCCGCGTGGATCGGGCGGATGTGTTGGCTCCTGTTCACACCGTGCTGAGAAATCTGGGGCTGGCAGGGGTGGTGATTTTGATACCGATGTTTATCCTGCTTTTCTGGGCAATGCGGCGCCTCAGGAAAGGATGGGTCCAGACTCAGCAGGAAACCCTGCGAGCCAAAGCGGCCGAGGCCGCGCGGCGGCAAAGCGAGGAGCGCACACGAGTCATCATCGAAACGGCATTGGACGCCGTGATCAGCATGGACGCGCGCGGTGTGATTACCGACTGGAACGCTCAGGCCGACAGGATGTTCGGGTGGACGCGCAGCGAGGCCATCGGTCGGCCATTGTTTGCCACGATCATCCCGCGCCGGTTCGAAGAGGCCTACGAGCGAGCGCTGCAACGTCTGGTTAAGAGCGGCGAGTGGTCGCCGGCCAATAAGCGATTTGAAATCACGGCCTGTCACCGTAACGGCCGCAGATTTCCGGTCGAAGTGGCAATCTCGGTGGCGCAAGCCTGCGACTCGACCACGATCAGCGCGTTCGTTCGGGATGTCGCGGAGGCCAAACAAGCCGAACAGCGGTTGCGTGTGCAGCATGCAGCCACGGGGGTGCTGGCGGAAGCGA
This sequence comes from Nitrospiraceae bacterium, assembly GCA_050731295.1. Classification (GTDB taxonomy): domain Bacteria; phylum Nitrospirota; class Nitrospiria; order Nitrospirales; family Nitrospiraceae; genus JBOHOS01. Next base: position 5,202 of record JBOHOS010000270.1, read on the forward strand.
CCAGCCTGAAGGATGCGGCGTCGCCCATTCTGGAAGCGGTGTGCGAGCCGTTGGGCTGGGATCTCGGCATTCTCTGGTGCGTTGACCGCCAAGCGCATGTACTTCGGTGTGTCGACAGCTGGGCCTCCCCGAAGGTGCAGCACTCCGGGTTTGAAGCCGCAAGCCGACAACGCACGTTCACGCCCGGCGTCGGCTTGCCGGGCCGGGTCTGGAAGAGCGGCGCCCCCGCCTGGATTGCCGATATCTTGCAGGATGACAATTTCCCGCGGGTCCCGCTGGCCTCTCAAATCGGGCTGCATGGCGCATCGGCCTTTCCGATTCTTCTCGGCGGCGAGGTGCAAGGCGTCCTCGAATTCTTCAGTCGGGAGGTCCGCGAGCCGGATGACCACGTCCTGGCGCTGATTGCCGCCATCGGCAGCCAGGTCGGCCATTTGATCGAGCGTCGGGAGTTGGAGGAACAGCTCCGCCAGTCTCAGAAAATGGAGGCCATCGGCCGCCTGGCGGGCGGCATCGCGCACGACTTCAATAACCTGTTGACCGTCATTATGGGC
>JBOHOS010000271.1:0-1510 GCA_050731295.1 Nitrospiraceae bacterium
ACCTGATGCTTCGCGCCCGCCTTCACCCCGGCCGTCAGCTTCTCAATCGCCTGCCCTTGATCGCCTTTGGGGACAAAGGGCGCTTCGAGTTTAAATGGCGGCATCGCTTCTCCACGGCGAACGATACGGAGTCATCTGAGGCGTTCTCGGCTCGAAAGAATCCTCAACGTACCCTCGGGAAGAGCCGGTCTCGGCCGGCTTGGGGCGGGGCGGGTGAGAATATGGGTACGTCTGCGGTTCTTTCTTCCCCTGCGGCCTTGCATCTGACCCCGTCTCCTTCGCCTTCAGTCCTCCAAAGGCAGGTCATCTTACCATGGCTTTGATTCTAATTCTTGACAGTTGCTATGACTGAACTATAAGGAAGAGCCTAAATATGGCTCAACCGCTATTCAACTGGAAGCGTTTCTGGCATCCGAGATCCTCCAGCCTGAATCTTATGGATGGAGGCTATCTTCCTGATCCTGACTCGCGTCTAGGCCACCTCGCAAATCCTGACGTCGAGCCATTCGAGAAGATTTGTAATGCAAAATGTCTTGTGTTGCTCGGTGAACCGGGCATGGGCAAGTCAACAGTTCACCATGAACAACAACAAGCATTGGAACGCGAGTCATCTTCAAATGGAGATCAATATCTGTTCTTCAACCTAAGGTCATTTCAGTCTGATACCAGACTGGCTGCTGAGGTCTTTCAAAGTCTTCGTTTTCAAGAATGGCTTAATGGAACATATAACCTACACCTTTTCTTGGACAGTTTGGATGAAGGTCTCTTATCCATTAACGTCCTTGTCCCTTTTCTTCTGGATGAATTTAAGAAACTCCCGACTGATCGTCTTTATCTCCGCATCACTAGTAGGGCTGCGGAGTGGCCTACTCTTCTGGAAAACGGCCTGATAGAGCAATGGGGTAAGGAGGTCGTCAAATTTGGCGTTCTAGCCCCTCTTAGACAAAAGGATGTTGCTGAAGCCGCGAGTGTGTCGGGCATAATGTCCGACTCCTTTCTCAAGGAAATCGAAGACAAATCAGTCGTTCCCTTTGCCATTAAGCCAGTTACTTTGAAGTTCCTCCTTTCCACTTACAAACAACATGGAAGTTTTCCTAAATCCCAAGCCGAACTCTATCTAACTGGATGCCGCTCCCTGGCCCAAGAAAACAGTAAGAGCCGTATCACTGCCGAGCAAACAGGGCAACTTACACCCAACCAACGTCTTACGGTTGCGGGACGCATCGCAGCCATCACTGTCTTGGCAAATCGTAATACGGTATTTACTGGAACCAATTCATATGACGCTTCAGACGAGGATGTAACAATTGCAGATCTGTCAGGCGGAAGTGAATCGAGCGATAGCACTGAATTTGCGGTGGGAGAACGAGAAATCAATGAGACGATCCGCAGTGGATTATTCTCATTCTCTGCACAGGGTGAAAATCGTGTCGGATGGGCACATCAGACCTATGCTGAATATCTTGCAGCTTGGTATGTGGCGGCGCACAAACTGCAGGCATCTCAAATC
>JBOHOS010000272.1:0-9023 GCA_050731295.1 Nitrospiraceae bacterium
AGTCTGTTCACCACAATGTGGCACGTATCACCAGGAAGGCAAGCATAGGTGGCCGTGGGTGGCTCATTTGCTGCCGTCACATCCCATTCCCCATAGCCGGCTCGGTGGCGTTGATCCAAGAGGTTTCCATGCTCCGTGATGATCTGGTTTACTTTGGCAGGAAAGCTTGCTTGAGTGAGCTGGGTCCAGCGGTAAGATGGTGACGCGCATCCCGCCAGATTCATCGAGATCATGGCAAGCAGCACCGCTACGAACAGAGTGCCCGTTGCCATCCCCTGTTTTTTGAGTCCGTCATGATGTCGCTGAGAGCTTGAACCGTGCATGGGGCACCCCATTTAATATCGTGTCAGGTGATCCTGTGGCAATGTGACGTGAGGGTAAACGGTAGCTGGAAGAAGCACAATCCTGCTTTCGATCTAAGACGAAAGCAGAACCTTCTGGCAAAATCATGGGAATTAGGAAGAGTGACTACTCTACTGCGCAGCAGGCAACTCGATCGCCTGCAATGATGCGAATCTACTCTTGTATCGCAGACTCTGGGTAGCGGTCAGGCAGAAGTGTTTTTACGTTTTGACGGTGCGCACAAAGAACACATCCGCCACGTCAAGCGAGGCTGGGAGGGCGCCGTTTCTACGGACTGAAGCGGAAGCTACGCTGCGTCGTAATAGTCCTGATGCTGGGTCTCGTCGGCTGTCTTGGCAGTGTGGTGTTCATCGGGCTCGACATAGACGGAAACCACCGCTGCGGCCCAGGTCAGGAGCATCAAGGCAATGAGCAAGGCGACGGGAATCATACATGCACCCCCTTTGCTTGTCACCTAACCGACCATCGATATTATAGATCTTTCACTTGGCTGATTCCAGAGGTTGTTTGCAAGCAGGTATGAGGATGGCCCGGTGGTCCCATCAGGCCGGACCGAGCTCCCTGAGTCCATGCCCCCGGTTGACCCTCGGGACGTCTCTCACTTCTAGAGAGAGGTTGCCGTGTGGTGGCAGCCTGGGTTGGAGCGAACGAAAACGGGAAGAGCACTACAGAAAGTTGTAAGGATTGGCCAAGCTGCTAGGGCTTACGACGTACGGGAAGATTCCGGCTCCATGCAACTACAGAGGGAAGGCGCTTATCAATAGAGCGGAGCTTGTGGGCCGGGGACCATACCGGCAATGTCGGGATCTTCCCCTTCGTCCCGACGAGGAGGAGCCTTCTTCTCCTCGTTTCGCTGCGCCCTGCGCGCCTCTTTTTCCCTCTGTTTGGCTTGCTTGGCCCGCTCACGATCGCGCTTTGCAAGGGTCGCTTTGTTTGGTCTTGAGATTGAGCCCTCCCCTGGCTTCCGCCAATCAAAGAAGAATAAGCAGGGATACCGTTTCCGACATCCCTGCCCTTCTTAATTTAGGGGGAACGACGTTACCCCCTGTGGAAGTGAACTTACCAACGTGCGCCGCGACCACTACGTTCGTTACTGCGGCCGCCGCTGGAACGAGGCTCCTGAGGCTTCGCCTCATTGACCGTGAGTGTCCGGCCATCAAATTGAGTCGCGTTGAGCGCCTCAATCGCCCGCTTGCTTTCTTCCGCCGAGGACATCTCCACGAAACCGAAGCCTCGGGACTGGCCGGTGAACTTGTCGGTAATCACCTTTGCCGACTCCACCGTGCCGTGCGGCGCGAACAGGTCATTCAGTTGCGACTCGGTCGCCGAATAGGGCAACCCACCCACATAAATCTTCGAACCCATAAGGTTCCTCCTTAGAGAATGATATTGTCTGAGACTCGAGAAAGAACAAAAGGAAGGAACGGGCCGAAGGCGCGAATCATGAGGCGACTTGGGTCTGGCTTCCGATCAAATTCCCGGCTGAAACAACATCGATAAGGCCTTATTTGTTAGATGCTTCATCACTCAGGCCCAATGTGATAAAGCACGTTCACGATAACACGCCACATGGATAAAAGCAAACAGACTCATAGTGACGACGAGGCTAAGTCTGTTCTTGCTCTTCAAGGAAACTGAGACGCTCATGCGGACATATCGAGAGATGATTACACCAGAGAAAATCCACTGATTTCTCCCCGGTCTCACCGGCGCCTCATACTTCTCCGGTTGACGCAGTTAAGTAAAAGGGTTAAGATAACGTACCGCGTTGGCTATCCCATCTCTCGCGCTTCCCGTTTACTCCTGCGCGATCGATTCTCTAGCTCACGGCGATCCGACGGTCGACGGCCTCAACTCCTGACAACGCCTTTGGTCTCAGGCCGTTTCTCTTCGCGACTCTGACTGAGCAGTCCGCCGACGAACAGTAGCCTGGGAGGGCATACATGTCGAACTTCATCAGAAAACCACTGCAAAAAAACAAGAATGCCAAATGCATCCGCAAGACGAAACCATACAGGGACTGGGGACGGCTGGGTCTAAACCTGAAGGAAAAAGCAACGGTCCCAATAGAAGAAATGCGGCGGCAAGGACTGACGCTTGCCGGCCGTCAGTTTGAACAAGGCGCGCGATCCCGTGGCAAAATGCAGGAAGATTCCGAGTCCCTCGAGAAGAAGGCTAGGCCTTTAAGAAGGGAATCCCCGTGGGCTTAACGATTATGTGGCGTCGGGTCGTATCAGTACTGACAGGTGTATGCGGGATACACAGAGGGAAAGCCGCCTGAGGTGCGGCTTGGTCCCTAAGGAGCCACCCAGCATTGAGCCATCCGCCGTTCCAAACTGACGTTCTAAGCCCCGCTGACTGTCCTATTGCTCGCGCTTTCCGATTCTTTCTGGCGCGAGGATTCCCCAGTCTCCGCCGCTTCCTACGCCTGAGTTTCTCAGAAAGCCCGTCTTCATTCGTGTGAACACCAGGCCGGGGCCTTTGGCAACTGGAGGCCGTATTGCTGTCTGCATCGGAGATGCCATCGAGGGAGGTGACCATGCAATACCTCAAGCAGAATTACGACGACGAGGATCATTTTGTCTGTGACCGCGTGGTCGAGTTTAAGAAACGCCCAGCGAGCCAACCTTCGGAGCCTGCAGAACCATTCTTTGCGATCGTACCGGACTGTACCGAGGAGCACACCTATCGGCAGTGAATTTCCCAGGCCACTCAGGATTGGTATCAGTTCAGCTTCTAGAGGCAGAAGTCCTGATCGACGCAGAAAGCGGGGCCAAGACGATTGATGCGATGCTGCAACGGGTCGCGAGAGAGTAAAAATGGACTGCGCGACGTGCTCCTGGTTGTCAACTCCATGACCTGGAACGTAGGTGCCCGGACCTCGAAGTCGATGCCTTGAGGGTGTAGTCCACGGGGAAAGAGGAAGAACCTGGAACAAAACATCTTCTCGTGCTACCTGAAGCCATAAGCTTAATTCTTGAAAGGGAGAGATCCCATGAACTTTGCTGACCAAGAGGGAGAACACTATTTCTGTATTCGGCTCAGCAGTAATAAAGATATGTATGCCTACGCCGATGAGGTTGAAATTCGCGATGGCGCCCTCGTGCTGCGCAAGGCGAAGGGACAAATGAATTTCGCCCTGGCACCCGGCCAATGGGAATATTGCTATGCTGCCTCATCCGCTGACGGGTCCGCCGTAGCAGTCGAACACTGGATCCGAGATAGCAGGGGGTTACCTTCCAAAAAAAAGCGAACGGAACCAATGGAGGGACGGCAGTCGGAAATTCTCCCTCTGGACGGGATGAAGGCCAACTTGAATCCGGATACGCGACTCAAAGGTAGACCAAGTCTCTGAAGCATCGCTTCCATTGGGTTTGAATGCTAGGCCGGCTCCCCCTCTAGGCAAGCTTCCGGGGCTGAAAACACGTCCCTCTTGAAATTGAAAGCATCAGATCAGCCGATGCCTAGTGCCGGAAGCCAACAGATACATTGCCGACGTTGCCGTGTTGATGGTGGCCATCACTCTGAAAGGTATGGAAAGCCAATGAGCCGAGAATCCTCTCGGGCCGACGCGGTCTTCGCTGTGTTCTTGCCCCATCAGCAATTCTCGTCCACTGCTTTCTGGGATCACATCGATGTCGGGATGCCGTACCGAAAGCTTGCAGCAGAGATTTCCTTTTGATCGTGCCGATCAGAAGAGGCTTGTCATCACAGCAACCCACTGAATACCGCCGTCACCTGATGGAGCAACCTTCATAAGGGGTTACGTGATACCGGTTCGTCACCATAAACAATCAAGAACCACCACAAGGGGAGGAAACATGAACGTCTGGCGTGACAGAGTCGTCGCATTCTCGTTGGGACTGTTGGCACTGGGCATGTTAGGCACCGCTGCATGGGCGCTCTTTATGTCTCGATGACAGAAGGTGCCGTCCTGGTTGGCAGGCGCCCTCGTTTATTCAAGTCCCGAAGAAGTAAAAATGAAGGAAAATCCTGGAAAAGGTCGTCCTTGATACATGCCACGGAGGATTGAGTCTTAGCTACAAAGCATTTTTTGCGGCTGCGAGAGTTGAGGGCAAGTTAAGGCGCTCGCAGAACAGACGCTGGTGCATACTGGCCTAGTGCTTCGCTCTCTGATGAACCAAGGAGCGTCGGAGTGCGGTCCAGAATATAATCGCTTGATGTAAATGGTGGGCCGTGTAGGGGTCGAACCTACGGCCCGCTGATTAAGAGTCAGCTGCTCTGCCAGCTGAGCTAACGGCCCACCGGGTTGGAATGGCTATGTATGGCGAGAAAGAATTTACTTATGGTGCGCCTGACAGGATTTGAACCTGTGGCCCTCAGCTCCGGAGGCTGATGCTCTATCCACTGAGCTACAGGCGCATCCCTCGGCAAAGTCATCGCCACCTTACCATAGCGCTCCTGTCTCTGTCTAGAATTCCGGTCGGTCACGCGAATCATGTTCGGCTGTTGGATGAGAAAGAAATCCATATGGCAAGAGCATTTCCTCCCCGGCGATCTTTTCTGATCGCCTATACCAGGCAATGAGCGCGGATTCCGCTCCCGTCAAGTGGTCCTCTTCCTGACGACACGATCGCGAGGGCGGCACGATCGGCACCGCAGTCTGCACGTCACAGGCGCCTTGGACCAGGTCGCCGGATTGGATCGGGAGCCCCATGGTTCGGAGGTCACCGGACGATACGAATACAAACGGCAACTTCCGTCGTGGCCCAAGGCGGGACAGGCGAGATCGGCAAATCGGCCGACCAGTTGATCGACATCGGCATCCGGCCAGTCATCCAGGAACCTGGACTGTGCGAGTCGAGGAAATTCCTGCTCAATGAGCGCGGTATGCTCCTCCGCTCGCGCTTGAATCTCATGCCGGATTCGCTGATGTAATTCGGCTAGTCCCTCCCGTAACAGGGCGGCGTCTAGGATGGTGATCGCAAACGGGCCAATGCAGCAGCGGTGGCAGCCACGGTGACACGGAATCTGGCCCAAGAGGGCCGCCCGGCTGCGATCAAACCAGCGTTCGGCGTGGTCGAAGACGCGCATCTGCTACTCGTGGGGAGAAGACATGGGACACGCGGGTCAGACGGTGTCGATCTCGGAGCCGATTTCGCCCATCTCGACGACCAGATCGCCTTTCGGGGAGAAAAAACCTTGGCCATCAACCTGGACGACGCCGTTGCAGTTTTCCTGAAAAAACTCAAGGATCCACCCGTTAAAGTCGTAGCCTTCTTCCGTGATATCGGTCTGAATAAGGCGGGTGGTGGCGATGAACCTGGCTTTGGACACAAACTCTCGGACGAGCTGAGCCTCGATGTCATCATAGACGGACAGGCGCTCTAGGAAATCCCCCTTCTCCTTCTCGTAGACATCCTGGTAACTTCCCTGATCGCGCACGCACATGAGCTGGATGGGTTTTCGCTCGCGGTGATACCCGAGAGAGATCTGGACCCACGCCCATTCGTCCAGCGCCGCCGGATCCATCTTTGGAATGAGGGGGATCTGTCCTCGTGATTTCAAGAAATCCAGCAGCAGGCGCAAGGGAGGGGAATTTTCACGCGTGCAAAAAACACGAGAGTACAGGAAGGCATCCTGCTCACCCGGCTGGTCGCCTTGAGGAGAGGAAGGGAGTATCGGCAGTTCTTTACCCATAGGGATTCCTCTTACGTAGCTAAAAGCCGTTCGATCATCTAATCTACTCTACTCTCATCAACCGCTCCGTTCAAGATTTTGTGGGACACGCGATTCGCCACGTCAGGCTTGCTTTTTGTGGTTGACAGGGTAGAGGACTTTCGTTACACTCGCCTCCGACTTTTGGCGATTGCGCGTGTTCCACTCCGCGCTGTTCGCGAGCTTGTAGGTCCTCAGTAGAAACTTCCCGGCAGTCCACCATATAGTGTTGAGGAGGGTCCCGATGGCAAAAACTATGACAAAGTCTCAGATCGCCGATCATCTGGCCGGCAAAGCGGGCGTGACGAAAAAAATCGCTGCACAGGTTTTGGACGATCTCGCGGCGCTCGCCCATAAGGAAGCCAAGAATACGTTTGTGGTTCCCGGTATCGGCAAACTCGTGTTGGCCAACCGGAAGGCGCGCATGGGCCGCAATCCTCAGACTGGCGAAGCGATTAAGATTCCGGCCAAGCGAGTGGTCAAGTTCCGGGTGGCGAAAGCGGCAAAGGACGCGATTCTCGGCAAACGGTAAATCACACACCCCTTCCCATCGACAGTTTCACCACACAAGGCCTCATCCATTCGCCGTTGGCGCAAGGGCTGGTTCTTTCCTAGAACCGGCCCTTCCGCTGGGGTACCGATCGGCCGTTGGGAACCACTCTACAACGTCGGAGCCAAGCCGGTTCCACCCATGCCGTCGTGAGCGACAAGTTTAATGCTGTCGCCGTCCTGGACGTGCGTGTCTTCGCTGGCAATTCGTTTGTTGACCGTGACTAACACCTTCTTTTCCCGCATGAGTTGAAGCACCGGTCTCAACGCCTGACCCTGCCGATGAATCAGTTGCCGAACGGTCATCGGGCCGGCGAGATCACAGGCGAAGTCGCGTTCTCCGTCAGCGGTCTGAAGCTGTCCCATTAACGTGATGGTGACCATGATGTCCAGTTTTCTCCACGATTGATAGCCGCTGAGGCGGCGGTCGCACTCTGTATACGGATTGACTCCGCCCTCGGAGTCTGCTACGAGGAGCTATGCAGTCTCTCGATATCCACCGTCCCCATATACCTGATCTTCAGTTCGTGCTGATGGTCGTTGCCTTGTGTACCTCGGACCTCGGCTCGCTCAACGTGCCGATGGAGCTGCGGGCGAAGATCTTCGACCGGTGTTGGGCGCTCATTCATGATGGGCCCCCGCCGACCATCGCCGCAGAACGGGTCCTGGACTTGCGCGGAGGCACCGACGTGACCCTCGAGGCGATGGTCGAAACCATCCGCAGTCTCCTGACCGACGCCGGCATCACGACATTGCAATGGGACCATCTTCCGAGCGAGCCGACACGGGCGAGCACGCCGGAGGCCCTGCCGCTCGTCGAACGGCTCCAGAAACTCTATCCCGCGCCGCCCGATCATGTTGAAGACGACCCCGGCGACTAACGGTCTGCATCACTTTCTCACGTCTCGCCGTAGATTTCAAAGAATGCGTCCACACTTTCCAGCAACTGCGCTTTGATTTCCGCCGCCGTGCCGTGGATGAGATGCAAGGCCATGGTGGCGTCCGATCCGTCAGGAAGCGTGACCGGCACATGAGGATGTCCTCGGTCCGGTGACGTGCCTTTATCGAGTCGCATTCCATAACAGAGTGTGTACTGGGGCTTGACCAGCTTCAGATGTCGTTTATGGCCCGGCATGGCGACTCCTCGATTTCTGTGGGCTTGATTCGCGCTTTGTATCGTGTTGGAGATCTCCGGAACCCGGCTAGTCGGGCAGTACGGCGATAATGCGAACCGGCCCTCCTGTTCCTCCCGCGATTTTCATCGGCAAGGCCCATATCGTCGCGCCTGTCGAAGGCACACGATCCAGGGCCACGACATTTTCGAGCGCGTACACGCCGGCGGCGCTCAGGAGCCGGTGCGTGAGAAAGTCTTGCGATCGCCCCGGGTCAATGCTCGCGGTGTCGATCCCGACTCCATGGATGTTGCGCTGGGCGATCAACAATTCGGCGGCTTCGGGCGATAAACCGGGGAAATGGAGTGTGCGAGGATCGTCGGGGGTCTCGGTGCCTAAGTACCGGTCTTTATTCGGCCAGCGTCGATCCCATCCTGACCAGAGAAACACCAGGGCTCCCCGGGGGATCTCGCCATATCGCCCCTCCCAGGCGAGCACGTCTTGCACCGTCAACGCATAGTCAGCGTTGGCTTCGCATTGCGCTCTCATATCGATGACGATCGCAGGACCCGTCAAGCGCTCGACGGGTATCTGGTCAAGGGAGATCCCGTTTTGAGCAAAGTGAAGCGGAGCGTCCATATGCGTACCGCCGTGCTCGGAGGCTGAGAAATCGGCGGAGGCGTACCAGTAGCCGGTTGCGGTTGTTCCCCAATCCGTGCGTTCCCGCTGGAACGATCTGTTGGTGGGCCAGTAGACCGTCTCGTCACCGAAGGAATGGGTCAGATCCACGAGCGTGTACGGTCGCGGCGGCCCACAGGCCGCGCACAACAGGAACACGAAGATCCCGAACCACAACGACAGCAGTCTCGATAGTGAATGTCGTTTCATGGCGTCTTCACTCTCCCTTAGGACCTTATCAGTTTTCATCTCATGGATGGAAACAATTCTGTTGATTTTCGAACACCGAAACCAGGATAAGATGGAAGCCGTCCAGCCGGAGGGAGACTGAGTGCGATTTACGGACACCGACCTGAAAGGCGTGATTCTCGTCGAGCCTGATGTGTTTCACGACCCGCGAGGACTATTTTTCGAGACCTATCATGCCAGGAAATATGCTGAGGGAGGAATCCACGGCTCGTTCGTGCAGGACAATTACTCTCGATCCGTGCACGGCACGCTCCGAGGCCTTCATTATCAAGTGAAGCATGCCCAGGGGAAGCTGATTACCGTTGTTGAAGGGGTCGTGTTCGATGTGGCGGTGGACCTCAGGCGCGGCTCGGCGACCTTCAGGAAATGGATCGGCATCGAGCTTTCCGCAGA
>JBOHOS010000273.1:0-1812 GCA_050731295.1 Nitrospiraceae bacterium
CTTAGGGGTTTTCCTCACCTACGCCTCTCCCCACTGGTGGGGGAGAGGGAGGGGAGAGGGGCGAATCCGCGCCGTGAAGTAATGTGGCGAGCTTTGGACACAGGACGCTAGATCGGTCGCCATGCCGGTATCCTACACAGTTCAAGCCGGCGATACGTTATGGAAGATCGCCAGGAAATTCTATGGCGATCCCGGTCGCTTTCCGTTGATTGTCGCTGCGAATGCAATTACAAATCCCGACAGACTGACGGTCGGCCAAGAACTCGTGATTCCGGATGCGACCATGGTCGGCGCATCGCCGGTCACATCCCCATCGACCGGCCCTGTGGCCGGTGCACCTGCCACATCAAATCCGACGGCTCGTCTCAACGAACAGCGGCTGGCGCGGCTCCATCCCATTCTCGCCATCCGCGCTCATTGCATGATTGATCTCTGCGCGTATGCCGAAATTCCGATCTTGGTCACTCACTCGCTACGGACATGGGAAGAGCAGGATGGCCTGTATGCGATCGGCCGGACCATTCCGCCGATCGGAAAGAAGCACATCGTCACCAACGCCAAAGGCGGGCAGAGCTATCATAATTTTGGGCTCGCCTTCGACATCGTCGTGCTTGATTCGATGGGAAAAGCCAATTGGGATGCGGCTCATCCCTCCTGGAAGCGCGCGGCGGGTATTGGAAAGTCATTGGACCTTGAGTGGGGCGGTGACTGGACGACCTTCAAGGATCTCCCGCATTTTCAGTACGTGTGCGGCCTGACGACGGCGGAGTGCCGGGAACTGTATCCGTCCGGCCTTGAAGCGATTTGGGCAAAGGTCACGTGAGAAGAAGGTCTACTGATTTGAAGGTCCATGGAGGTATAACCAAAAGGTGGGGAAATAGAAAAAGGCGGTGTATCCTCACGGGTGACGAAACCCAAGCAGCCGGGAACCGGCGACTCACAGGAGGAAGACACCGCCATGGAGCAGCAGAGCATAGCGAGCACGAGATCGTCAAGCGTGCAGTGGGAGAATTTGGAGACCTGGGTCCGGGGGCATGGGCAAGGCGTGATCCAGCAGATTCTCGAGGAGGAAGTCAGTGAGTTCTTGGGCCGCCACAAGTCGCAACGCCGGCGTCTCCGCTCAGACGTCGGGTATCGGAACGGCTATGGGAAGCCACGTCGGTTGACGTTAAGTTGCGGCACGATCACGGTACGGCGGCCGCGGGTGCGCGATGGTGAGACCGGGTTTGTGAGTCGGGTGTTGCCCTTGTTCAAGCGCAAGAGCACCACGATTGAGAACCTGGTACCGGAGCTCTATCTCCATGGGCTGGCGCACGGGGATTTTGACCTGGCGCTGCGCGGCCTGTTGGGTGACGGCGCGCCGCTCTCAGGGCCGACCGTGGCGCGGCTGAAGGAGAAGTGGCACGGCGAACTGGCGGTCTGGCAGCGCCGCCGTCTCGAGGAGATGGAAGCGGTCTATTGCTGGGTCGATGGGATCTACGTGAAAGCGGGATTGGAGAAGGACAAGGCCGCGCTGTTGGTCGTGCTGGCGGCCTTGAGTGACGGACGGAAAGTGGTCTTGGCCGTCACGCCGGGGTATCGCGAATCCAGCGAGAGTTGGGGGGCGGTGTTGCGCGATCTGCGTGAGCGCGGCTTGCGCCCGCCGCGCCTCGTGATCGGCGATGGCCATCTCGGCATCTGGGCGGCCATCCGACAGGTGTACCCCGAAGCCGAGGAGCAGCGGTGTTGGAACCATAAGATCGTCAATGTGCTCGATAAGCTGCCGAGGCGGCAGTGAGCAAGCCCCACCCTGTTCGAGGTGTCCACTATTTC
>JBOHOS010000274.1:0-6749 GCA_050731295.1 Nitrospiraceae bacterium
ACGGATGATTCTCGCCCGGACGCGTGAAGATCGGGAGCGATATCTCGATCAGTTGCTTCCCTTGCAGAAACAGGATTTCATCGGATTGTATCGAGAAATGAAGGGCTATCCGGTCACCATTCGCTTGCTCGATCCGCCGCTCCATGAGTTTTTGCCCAAGCGCGAAGATCTGATGGTCGAGATTGCGCGCCTGGAATTGACCGGCGGCCAACCCGCGGTGATCGAAGAGAAACGCCGCCTGCTGGAGCGGGTCGAAGAACTGCACGAGTTTAATCCGATGTTGGGATTACGGGGCTGCCGGCTGGGCATCACGATGCCGGAGATCACGCGGATGCAAACGCGAGCCATCATTGAAGCGGCATGCGAAGTCGCGCGCGAAGGCAAGAAGATCGTGCCGGAAATCATGATTCCGCTGGTCGGCATGGTCTCGGAAATGAAAGCCCAGAAAGACTTGATTCGGGAAGTCGCGGATGAGACGCTGCGCCGCTGCGGCGTCAGCCTGTCCTATCTGGTCGGCACGATGATCGAATTGCCACGCGCGGCGGTCACCGCCCGGCGCATCGCCGAGGAGGCGGAGTTTTTCTCATTCGGCACCAATGACCTGACACAAACGACGTTCGGGTTCTCCCGCGATGATGCCGCCAAGTTTGTCTCCTTCTACATGAAGCGACAGGACAGTTGCCCGGTGTGCCTGAGCCCGCAGGTCAACTGGAAGGAGATGGTGTGCTTGAGCTGCGGCGCGCACATCGCCACCAAGGCCGAAAATATCTTGGACGCCGATCCGTTCGCCGTTCTCGATCGGGAAGGCGTCGGCGCGATGATGCGGATGGCGATTTCGGAAGGTCGCGCAACCCGGCCGGATATCAAGTTGGGCATTTGCGGCGAGCACGGCGGCGATCCGAGTTCGGTGGAATTCTGCCATCAATTGGGATTGGATTATGTGAGCTGTTCGCCCTATCGGGTCCCCATTGCCCGTCTGGCGGCGGCGCAGGCGGCAGTAAACAGCGCCGGCGAAAAGAAAGCCGCTAAGAAACCGGCGAAAGCCTCGGCCAAAGCCAAAGGCCGTTCCGTTCCCTCACGGCCTCGATCCACACGCAAGGGATCCAAAACGCGTCGTTCGTCCACCGCCAGTCGGGCTCGGTGAAACGCGCCGGCCGCGACGCGACCTACATGGCGAAAGCGCTTGCCCTGGCTGGCAGGGGACGGGGATCAACTTCCCCGAATCCCATGGTCGGCGCGGTCATTGTTTCCGGGAACCGGATCGTCGGGCAAGGATACCATCGCCGCGCGGGCGGGTCTCATGCCGAAGTGATCGCCCTGGCATCGGCCGGAAGGCGTGCACGGGACGCCGCTCTCTACGTCACCCTCGAGCCCTGCTGCCACACCAACAAGCGAACTCCGCCGTGCGTACCCGCCATTATCGCGTCCGGTCTTCGACGGGTCGTGGTGGCGATGCGCGATCCGAATCTCCAGGTCAATGGGAAAGGAATCCAGCGGCTGCGCGGAGCCGGGCTCGACGTCGCGGTCGGCTGTTTGCGCGATCGAGCGGAGCGCCTCAATGAAGCGTACATTCATTGGATAAAAACGGGCCGCCCATTTGTGCTGTTGAAAGCGGCCATGACCCTGGATGGGAAGATTGCGACCGCGTCCGGGGAGTCGCAATGGATCTCCGGAGAAGCCGCCCGGCGGGAAGTGCACCGGCTCCGCCGTCAGATAGATGCGGTGATGGTGGGGATCGGAACGGTCCTGCGCGACGATCCAAGCTTGACGGCCAGGCTGTCCCGCGGAGCGCGTCAACAAACAACAGGGCGCCAGCCTCTGCGTGTGATCGTGGACAGCCGGCTTCGGATTCCCTTGACGGCCAAGGCCCTCACCGCGTCTCCGTCGAGTCCCACCGTCATTGTGACGACCAAGCAGGCTTCCAAACGCCGCATTGAGCAATTGAAGATGCGGGGAGCGACCGTGCTGATCGTCTCCATGCGTGACGGTCGTGTGTCGCTTGCGGATTGTCTGATTCGGCTGGGGAAAATGGGCGTAACGACCGTGCTCCTCGAAGGGGGAAGCGAATTAAACGCGGCGGCCTTACGCGCCGGCTTGGTGAATCGCATTCGTCTCTATGTGGCGCCGATGCTCCTAGGCGGACAGGATGCCAAGGGGATGATCGGAGGGCCGTCCCCGAAAAAACTTGCCGGCGGACTGCGCCTGAACGATCTCCGTATCGGTCGCGCCGGTGACGATATCGTTCTGGAAGCCGTCCCGAGTTTGTAATGTACTCGTTCGGATACAGTCTCGAGGACATTTACATACAGGAAGCGGAGCCCTCCTGTGCGCGCACGTCTAACCGTCCGTTCTGATAGGGTAAATATACGTATATGTGTGGGCATCAGTCTTGCTTTGCTCACGCCTCATGGACACGTCACCCGCAATTTCACAAGGCGCAATCGCAGCGCAGGAAAGGCCCGCCGCCACTCTGATCGAGTCTCTTACGGATGCCTTGAGCCTCCGGGACCCTGCAACCTATACCCATTGCCAACGGGTGGCGAGCTATGCCCTTCTCCTTGGACGGAGGTTGGGACTATCGCCTAAAAATTTGCCGGCCCTGCAATGGGCGGTGGTTCTTCATGACATCGGGACGATTCATATTCCGGACCGAATTCTGAGGAAAGCGTCTCGGCTCTCGGAGGCCGAATGTCAGGTGATGAAGAGTCATGTCATTACCGGTTATGCCATGCTGAGCGCGATTCCATCCTTGACGGACACCGCGGATATCGTGCTGGCCCATCACGAACGCTATGATGGAACCGGCTATCCCCATAGGCTTGAAGGGACTGATATTCCGCTGGGCGCTCGGATCTGCGCCCTGGTCGATTGTCTCGATGCGCTGACGTCGCCGGACGAGAACATTCGGCGGGTCTTTACGTTCCCTGAAGCCTCCCGGTACATCGCGTCCGAAGGCGGAACGCGTTTTGATCCTCACGTTGTTGACGCCTTCGTGTCCGTCCCGCCTGAAGAATGGCGGCATCTTCAGCAATCGGTCTCTCAGCCCCACAGTCGTGACTTCCGGCCATCGCCGGTGAGCGAACCGGTCTCAAACGGTCATTTTGACAAGCCCGCTCTAAAGGTGATAGCGTGCTGAAGTGCTTCACCGGGTTCCTCTGCATGTGATCCGCTCTCGCAAGCTAGGCTACGGAATTTTCCAGTTCTTGTCACATTCAACAATTCGTCCCGTTACGCAATCGGTGTGGGCGGGCTTCGTCGCGCTTCTCATCGGGATCGGGTTATCGCTGTCGCTGACACCTCCTGCCGGTTCTCAGCCGGAGGACTCGGCCAAGACGCTCTCATCCCTCGTGCAAGAGTACCTGGTCATATCGGACGGGGAACGGGCTGCATTGATCCTTGCCGATATTCTCGCGCACCCGCAGGCTGATCTCGAGAGTGTCGAAACCGCTATTCGAGCGAGGGCTATCCAAAGCGGGCAGCCGGTGGGACTTCAGCCCGGCATGCCGGTTCGTGTCCGCGAACACGAGTTTCAATACGGGCTCTATGTGCCGCCTTCGTACGATCCGGCCAAAGCCTATGCGCTCGTGCTCTGCCTGCACGGGGCAGGTTTTACGGGGGACGCCTATCTCGAACGCTGGCAGACCCGCTTGGGCGACGGGTACATTCTGGCGTGCCCCACGTCCCCTCAAGGCGCATGGTGGACCCGTGAAGCGGCCGAGCTGGTGTTTGCCACCATGCACGACGTGCAAACGCGCTATCGGATCGATCCGGACCGGATCTTTTTGACCGGCATGTCGAACGGTGGCATCGGCGTCTACCTCGTCGGGAGCCATTATGCGCCGCTCTTCGCGGGCCTCGCGCCGATGGCGGGCGGTCTCGATGACGTCTTATTCCCGTTCTTGCAGAACCTGCGGCAAACACCGGTCTATTTGATTCATGGGGCGAAGGACCAGGTCATGCCGGTGCAACTCAGTCGTTCGATTGCGCAAGAGCTGGCCCGGCTGGGATATGCCTACATCTATCGCGAGCACGATCGCACGCATCCGGTGGCGGGCGGACATTACTTTCCTCGCGAAGAGCTTCCTGATCTCATCACATGGTTCGGGAGCCGTCGCCGGGACCCGCTGCCGAAAAAACTGACGGTCGTGCGCGATGCGTCGCATTTGGTTCCTTTCGGCTGGGTCCGGATCGACGCCACCGATCGCATTGCGGCCTTCAGCGATTTGCTCATCGACAGCCAAAATGACGCGATTACGAGCCGTCGCTATGCGAAGCTCGATGCGGAAGTGACCGCGCCGAATCATATCGAGGTGAAGACGGAGCTGGTCAGGCGATACAGCCTCTTTCTGAACCACTCGCTCGTGGATTTGTCCAAACCGGTCACCGTCGTCACGAACGGAAAGACGGCGTATGAAGGGCTCGTCATGCCTCGAATCGACACGCTGTTACGAGAGGCGCGCCTGCGCCATGACCGTCGTATGCTGTATCCCGCCATGCTGACGCTTCAGGTGGAGAACGGCTCATGACGAGATCAGCGGCGGCGGCCCTTCTCTGCTCCCTGCTGATGAACGTGTCGCCGGGATGGGCCGCAGAGGATTGTCCTGTGGTTGCCGAACAGGGAGGAGTCATCTTCCCGGTGGATCAGTTAGATAGCGATGTGCGCTGCCTCATCGCGCCGGTAGTCGCGCGGCCCAGCACGAGAGGCGCGATCGGACCGATGGAGACGCCGATCGGACCGGAGCTCTACACGTACCTGCTCGATCATCCGGCGATCATGGTTATGCTGCTAGAACGTCTCGGGATCGACGCGCCTCAATTTTCTTCCACGGGCCATAACCAATTTCTGGTGGACGACGAGGAGGGCGCTCACGGTGTCCTCACGGTGATCCACCGAGATGAGGGGCATCGGATCTACTACATTGACGGGGAGCATCAGAGTTACTTGTTCCCCACGGTTCGAGCGAGGACCGTCGTGTTCATGCACATCGAGACCGCAAGCACCGTGGAACGGCGCCCGGCCGTGCAGACCGCGCTGGTCTCCTATACCCAGTTCGAGGGACGCGTGCTGAACGGGTTGGCGCGAGTGTTTCGGCCGCTCGTCGAATGGGCGGTGAAGCGCGCCCTCGTGCGCGAATTTGATTTGACGAACCAGCTTGGCTCGATTATCGCGGAGGACCCCGATCGCGTGCGGAGGGAGGCCGCGTCGCTCCCGTTCACCGATATGGAAGATCGGCGGATGTTGAGCGCACTCCTTCTCACGGCGCCGAAAACCAGGACACCGAGCGCCGCCGCTTCGCTCCCATGAGCCGAGACCGCAGTTTTATCCTGCTCTGCGGGATCGGCATCTTCTCTTTTATCAGTTATAACCTCATCCGCATGCCGGTCTTGGCGCTGTTTGCGCAGTCACTGGGCGCAGGTCCGGAAGCCATCGGTTTGATTGTGTCGGTCTCGACGCTGACCGGCGTCTTTTTGAAACTGCCGTCCGGCGCGCTGTCGGATATCTACGGCCGCCGCATCCTGATGAGGGTCGGCGTTGTCGCCTTCGGGCTCCCGCCGTTCGTCTATCCCTTCATCACCGATCTGGACAGTTTGACCGGCCTGCGCTTTGTGCACGGCCTGGCGACCGCGATTTTTGCCCCCAGCGCGCTGGCCACTGTCGCCGAGTTGTATCGGGAACGCCGCGGCGCCGCGTTGGGCACCTATACCGCTTGCACGCAAACCGGGGCGCTGTTGGGCCCCGTGCTCGGCGGATGGTTGGCGCATGCGGCCGGCTTTCCCGCGACATTTGTCACGGCCGGCATTCTGGGTTGTCTCGGTTTGCTTCTCTTCTACAGCTTGCGCCTCAATCCGCCGGCCCCGCGTTCGACGGAGAAAGGGATTGGGCCGGTGCTGGCCGATATGTGGAAAGGATTTCGCATCGTGGCCAGCAATCTTCGGGTGTTGGTAACGAGCGCCACGGATGCCGCGAAGATGATCGCCAACGGCGCGCTGATGGCGTTTCTGCCGATCTATGGTCTGTCAGTCGGCTTGAATCCCGGCGAGGTCGGGCTGCTGTTCGGCATTCAGGGCATTACCTCATTTTTGGCCAAACCGATCATGGGGCGCGTGTCGGATCGAGTCGGCCGGCGACCGCTCATCGTGCTGGGCCTGCTCATCTGCGCGATCACATTTGTGCTGATTCCCTATACGGCCGCGCTGCCCGTTCTGCTTGTGCTGGCCGCCGGCTTTGGGTTCGGTGAGGCGGTGGTGTCCTCCTCAACCTCGGCGCTGGTAGCTGACCTGTCGGAACTCAAAACGTTGGGGGCCGGCATGGGGATGCAAGGCACGATCATGGACATCGGGCACGCCAGCGGCCCGCTGCTCGCGGGCGTCTTGATCGCGAGCACCAGTTACCCGGTCGCCTTTGCCGTCATCGCGGCGATTCAGCTCGCCGCGGCAGGCCTCTTCTGGGTCCTCGTCCGCCGATAGCGCGTCGAGTTACGACAGACACAGTGCTATAATGCTGTCACTTTTCTCATGGAGAAGCGATGAACGCCGAAATGGGAACCGCCGATATCGTGATAGGCATCCTGGCCGCCCTCGGCGTATTGGTGCTGATTGTGGTGCTGGTCATCGTGTTCAAACAGGTGATGTCGAAATAGATGCGATTGTTTTGTCTTCTTCTAGCCACTGCTCTCTATTTGGCCCCAAAATAGAACCACTTTGGAGCTTCACATGCCCGTCAATCTTTCTATCAAGAATGTGCCGGA
>JBOHOS010000275.1:0-1223 GCA_050731295.1 Nitrospiraceae bacterium
GACCGTGATCATGCTCAAGGACGGCATTTTTTACGGCGCGTTGACGGTCGCGATGAAAGATTCGACCAAAGTGTTCGACAGCCGCTCGTCCGACTCGATTGCGCTGGCCGTGCATTTCAAGGCGCCGATTCTTGTCGGGAGAGACCTGCTGGAGTCGGCGGGTAAGCGCATGCCGGATTCGAAAACGCAGACCTTGTAAAGAAGGAGAACGGGGAGGGCAAGAGAAAACGTTGTGGCCGTCTATGTGTCCGCACGCTATCCCGTGCCCCCGCTATCCCGTGACCCTCCTCCATTGCGATCGAGGACGCTGATGCTATTGGTGATGAGCACGGAATTCGGAATCAGAAACTTCTGCCCCTGTTTCTGCAGCGTGGTGTAGCGCAAGTCGATCTCCATGACCGTCCCGTCCAATCCCGACACGGAAATGTAATCGTTGAGTTCGAACGGGCGATACAGGAGAATCAGGACGCCTGCGAGGAAATTAGACAGCACGTCTTTCAGCGCAAAGCCCAAGGCGAATCCTGTCAGGCCCAATCCCGCGACTAGCGCCGATACATTAATCCCCACCGTGCCCAGTGCGCTGATGGCGCCGAATATCACGAGCGCGATCGACGCCGTGCGCCCTGCCATTTGAAGGACAAATCGCGTATTGACATCGGCGGCGTGGCTGAAGCGGAGTATGAATCGCCGAAGGAGCCGGCTCGCGGCCCAAAACGAGACAAAGACCAGAATGGCCATTCCGATCTTTGGAGCCAGCACTACGAATTGATGGCGGAGATTATCCAGGAGGGTGTCCATCGAATATCAACGAAATCCGTCACACAAGCGAGCCCCCGCGCGGCAAAATCTTATGAGCAAGGGTGGGGGTCGCAGGTCGTCACGTGGGACGGGAAAAACTGGGCCCGTTCTCTTTGGACTCGTCGTAGGACCGTCTCGAATATCCGGATTGGGGCCGGCGGCCTTGTTGCAATGGCGCGATGAGCGCCGGCAAGACCTGTTGAAAGAAATCATGAATGAAGCTTCTTCCCACCTCCATGAGGGCGCCTTTGGTATGCTCGATCTCCTGTTGCACTTCGCGAACGACTCCGTCCCAGACATTCGCGCGTTCCCACGTGTGAGCGGATGGACCGCCGGAATACGTTCGTGTGCTGCCGAAGGGGAGGCGCCGTTGGGTCGGCTGGCCTGATGCCTGCCTCTGTTCGAGCGTGCCGAGGAGGTAGCCG
>JBOHOS010000276.1:0-2287 GCA_050731295.1 Nitrospiraceae bacterium
TATCCACGGTTACGTCGCCACGGGCCGGCAACAACACGGGCACGCCTCGGCCGGCGGGAGCCGCCACGCGAAAGTCGGGACGCGCACACGAGCCATGCAGGTGAAGCTCCGACGGGGTGGTCATCGCAGTCGATACCGGTTGCGCAAACAGACGGTGGAGCCCGTCTTTGGGCAGATCAAACAGGCGCGAGGATTTCGGCAGGTTCTCCTGCGCGGGATCGAGAAGGTGACACAGGAGTGGAGCCTGGTGTGCCTCGCCCATAACCTCTTGAAACTGGCAAAGGCCATCACCTGGTAAGGACGTGGGCACGGCACGATTCCGCCTTGAAGCCTCAACGAGTTCGATCTCCCTTGGGGTATCACCAAGTCCTGTGACGAGACCATCGGAACAGCTTCTAAGAAAGCGGCTTCAATCGCTCGTCGGATGGTTACTCGGACAGGCTCCTAGCCACTGCTCTCTATTTGGCCCCAAAATAGAACCACTTTGGAGCTTCACATGCCCGTCAATCTTTCTATCAAGAATGTGCCGGATGAACTCGTCAAGCATTTGCGGCGGCGTGCGGCAGAACATCATCGCTCGCTACAGGGTGAGCTCATGGCGATCATCGAAGCCAGCGTGCGGACGGAGAAGACTCTCATGCCTCATGAAGCCCTCGCTCAGGTACGTGGTTTAGGGCTTCTGACGCCATCCCAATCGGCTGCCATGATAAGACAGGATCGGAATGCCCGTTAAGGCGTGGCTTTTCGGTGGCTACCTTTAATGAGCGGGACTATCGAAAGATTGAAGGGCTGCCTCTCGAGTTCATTCAGGGGTGAAAGACAATAGGTGGTGGCGGTGTTTACGGGGATCATCGAAGAAATGGGCGCGGTCAAAGCGCTGGATAAAAATCTGGCTGGAGTGCGCCTGTGCATTTTGGCTGCGGCCATCATGGATGATCTGCCACTCGGCGCGAGTGTCAGCGTCAACGGTGCCTGCTTGACCGTCGTGACGACTGGCGATCGTGAATTTGCCGTCGATGTCTCCACTGAAACGCTGTCGGTGACGACACTCGGTAAGCTCGCCGCCGGGTCTCCGGTGAACCTCGAACGCGCGATGAAGATTCATGCGCGATTAGGCGGCCATCTCGTATCGGGTCATGTGGATGCAATGGGAGCGATTCGAAGCAGGCGCCAGGACGGCAACACGCTTGTGTTGACGATTGAAGCGCCGAAAGATGTCCTGCGCTATTGCGTGCACAAAGGCTCTATCACAGTCGACGGCATCAGCCTGACGATCAACGAGATCACCGACCGGTCGTTCAGCGTGGCCATCATTCCACACACGGCCAAGATGACTACGCTTGGGTTGAAGCAGCCCGGAGACCTCGTGAATCTGGAATCTGATTTGATCGGCAAGTACGTGGAACGGTTATTACAAGAACGCGGGCAACTCCCTCCTAAACCGACTCCTGTCATTGATAAGGACTATCTTCAGAAACGCGGGTTGATTTGACTGAAGCTACTCGCTTTCAGCGATCAGCTTCCAGGTCACACCGAAGATAACTCACTTCAAGAACGTCCAAAGCACGAGCGGAATCCCAGGCGAGTTGAGTGACCTGATGGGAGGGCGCAGACCGTCAGGAGAAAATCTCCTCCACCTGAATGGCCAGGTTCGGAAGATGAGCCGGTGAAAGGGAAGCGCGTCCTGATGCCGTCGAAGAGTTCCGGTACTGCCCGCCTGACGGATCGCGGAAGATAAGAACTTCCTGACGGCTGAGATCGACCAGCCACACTTCGGGGACTCCCGCCTCGGCGTAACGTGGAATCTTAGCTGCGCGATCCCTTTCTAAGGACGTGTCAGAGACCTCGATAACCAACAACACATCTTCAGGACGAGGTGACCGGTTACGATAGCGGTCGGTAGGAGGGCGAAGAAGCGCCAGATCAGGGTACAGCGCAATGTGGTGGGGGAACTGGAAGGGATTCTGGACATGGACCACGATGTCTGCAGGAACCCGCTGGATAAGCAGCCGCGTCAACCAGTCGACGCATGCAGCATGCTCGGGCCCAATTGGAGTCATCGGAATAATCTCTCCATCGATCAGTTCAACTCGATCCTCTTCCTTGAGAACGCCCACCTCTGCCATTCGGTGAAACTCCTCGATTGAGAATCGTCGTGTGCGCACGGAACTGTTCATAGCTTCAACCTCATCAACTTGCCGCATCGCTAACATAGCCAGCTTGATGCAACGAGTCAACCTTGACCGAGATAAGATCATCGATGCGTTGCACGACGCCCCATGTCCTC
>JBOHOS010000277.1:0-2434 GCA_050731295.1 Nitrospiraceae bacterium
CACCACTGCCGATCAGCGCCCTGATTTAGAAAAAAGAACCTTCCCCTTTTTAATGACCGTCCGGCAATGGTTCATACCGAAGTAATAGGGGATCTCCCGGTAGTCGGACGCATCCATGATCGTCAAATCCGCCTGCTTTCCCGGTTCCAGCGATCCCAGGCGACTCCCGAGGCCCAAGGCATAGGCCCCGTTGATCGTGGCCGCTGAAATGGCCTCGGCCGGACTCATTCTCATGTATGAGCAGGCCAGAGAGAGAATCATTTGCATATTGAGGGTCGGAGAGCTTCCTGGATTGAAATTGGTGGCCAGTGCGACCGGAATGCCTTCATCGATGAGATCGCGAGCGGGTGGATACGTCTTCGTTCCCAGATGGAAGACGCTGCCGGGAAGCAACGTCGCAATCGTTCCTGCCTTGCGCAGCCGGGGCATGTCGGACCTTTTTACGTGGTCCACGTGATCGACGGACACCGCCTCGAGCGAGGCCGCCAGCCGTGCGGCGCCCGTATGAACCAGTTGCTCCGCATGCAGCTTCAATTTCAGCCCGGCTCGTGACGCGGCGCTCAAGATCTCGTTCGCCTCGGCGACTGAGAAATAGCCGCGATCGCAAAACACATCACAAAACGCGGCGAGTTGCCGTCGCGCCGCCTCCGGAATCAATTGCTGAGTCGCCAGCTTGATGAAACGCGGCCGAGCGCTTTTTAACCGCGCCGGCACGTCATGGAACAGGAGCGTGGAGATCAGGTCACAGTCGGCGCGTGCGGCAACGGTCTTGATCACGCGAAGCATCTTGCGCTCTTGATCGAGCTCGAGTCCGTATCCGCTCTTGATCTCAGCGGTGGTCGTTCCGTGTTCAAGGAACCGCTGAATGATCTGTTTGAGATGATCGCCGAGCGCCGCTTCACTGGTCGACCGCATCTGTTTGGCGCTGGCTTGAATGCCGCCTCCCGCGTTGGCGATCTCCTCGTATGAGGCTCCGCGTATTCGCGCGGCATATTCCTCCAACCGCGAGCCGGCGAAGAGGGCATGCGTGTGGGAATCGACAAACCCGGGCAACACGACCTTGCCTTGCGCGTCCAGGCACACGGCGCGGCGGGCGGCCGATGACCGCGCCACGCGCGCCTGCGGCCCGACCATCTCGATCGTCTGATTCCTGATCAACACAGCTCCGTTGCGGACGAGGCCGATCTCCGACAGGTCCTGTCCTGATCGAGCACGCGCCGGGCCGCGAAGCGTCAGGAGTTGCCCGCAATTGGCGACGAACAAATCTCGTCCCTGTGCCACGAGAACGCCTTTCCCAGGTGAATAGAGTGGGGGTGATCGCTGCCAGATCGATTGAGGGTACCGTACGGTCAGGCCGGCGCGAAGTCAAGCCAGGCGAGTGCACTCAGCGCATCGGCGATAATGAACGGCCTGCGGCCTCGCGCGGCCGGGCCGCTATCGTATCGCGGTGAGGGCGCAGGCTGCGCACCCTTCTGTTGTGCAGTGCCAGGATACGCGCTGACTCGTCGAGGGGGGAGACGGGTGATCAGTCGGATGATAGCGGTGAGACCAGGCATGCTCAAGATCGTACGCCTCGTCTGCGGATGACGTGTGGGCGAACCAGAAATATCGATAGCCGGATTCGCTCGCGGACCGGCGAATGGCCGCCGCCAGGTCATCCGGGCTCGCTCCCACGCGGTCGGCCGATCGGCCGTTTTTGGACAGAATGAAGGCGCCCGCTGATTTTTCCTGTAGAAAAAGATGGAGATACCGAAGAGCAAAAGGTCCTGACATCCTTTCCCTCCTTTGTTATCTCAAGCGTGCGGCGCCGAGTCGCTATGAGCAGGGACAGAGATCCGTTTCCTCCATGTTGATCTGGACAATCTCAATCTTCGAGAGCGTGGCCAAAAGACTGACGGAGCTCGCGACGGCGAGATCCTTTCGGACGAACAGCACGGCTCGGCGGGCGTGTGAACGCGCCCGTACTCGCCGCATGTGACTGATATCCGATAATGAGAGTTGCGGTTGATTGTGGGTAAACACGGCGACTCGCTCGAGCGACGACTGCACGACTATTCCATCGGCCGGTCTCGTGTCGGCAATCGGCTCAAGCTGGAATTCATTTTGGCTGATCGCCATCTTGTCGGCGGTCTGGGGAAGCCATCCCCGTGAAAGGGCCAGCGTGGCGCTCATGGTCCACCTCCTTGATGATGGAAAAAGCCGTCTTCCTCCCTGCGACCGGCGGGAGTTTGAACGGTGGTATCGACGAAGGACTGAGATTTGAAGGGAATGCGAAAAATCTAAGAAGGGTGATCGGACCGGATGGCAACGAGCTGTGGGATGAAGCGTGCGAACAAGACGCTGAATCGTTGGCCGGAAGTTGCTTCACTTCGCCATCCCTCAACCACCACGGTGAGAGAGTTGCCGTCACGTATCGAGGCTCCTTGGCTATAAC
>JBOHOS010000278.1:0-4032 GCA_050731295.1 Nitrospiraceae bacterium
ATGCTGTACTCCATCGCATGATGCTCTTCCAACGTCTTCACGACGCGGGCGACGGTGGAGCGCTTCTGCCCGATGGCGACATAGATGCAAAAGACGTTGAGGCCGCGTTGATTGATGATCGTATCGACGGCAATCGCCGTCTTGCCGGTCTGGCGATCGCCGATGATCAACTCGCGCTGCCCGCGGCCGATGGGAATCATCGCATCGATGGCTTTGATGCCGGTCTGAAGCGGCTCCCGCACCGACTGCCGATCGACCACGCCCGGCGCTCGCATCTCGATGCGGCGCGTCTGCGAGGTCTTGATGGGGCCTTTGCCGTCCAGCGGAAGACCGATCGCGTTCACCACACGCCCGACCAGCGCCTCGCCCACCGGCACTTCGGCGATGCGCCCGGTTCGCTTGACCGGATCGCCTTCTTTAATCCCGGTATCATCACCCATCAACACGGCGCCGACGCTGTCTTCCTCCAGATTCAGGGTGATCCCGTAGAGATTACCCGGAAATTCCAGCATCTCGCCGGCCATCGCGCCGTCCAGACCATAAATCTTGGCAATGCCGTCACCGACCTGAATGACGGAGCCCCTCTCGTTGACGTCGACGTGCTTATCGAAGTCTTTGATCTTTTCCTTGATGATCGCGCTGATCTCGTCGGACTTGATCTGCATTCGCTACTCCTTGGTCACAAGCGTCCGCATCGCCGTCAATCGGCTTCGAACGGAGCTATCGTACACCGTGCTGCCGATCCGGATCTGCAGGCCGGAGAGTAGTGTCGGGTCAGCCTGAAACGTGAGATCCACATCATGCCGAAGGAGTTCACGAAGGCGGTTGCGAACACTGTCCTGCTCAGCGGGACTTAATCCTTTGGCGGACACCACTTCGATCTGTCTGGTCCCTTTGGCCCGATCCGCAAGCGCGAGAAATTCTTCGGCAATCTCCTGAAGATATCCCACCCGATTTTTTTTCACTAATTGCGCGAGAAAGCCATGGACGATCGGCGGACAGCCCGCCTGTTGACTGAGCGCAGACAAGACATCCCGCTTCTCCGCAAACCTGAATGCCGGAGACGCCAGGACGTGTGCCAGCGAAGGCGATTCGGACACGGCTTGCGCCAGCGCAACCAAGCCGTTCTTGGTGGCCTCAATGGCCGCCCCATCGACAAGTCCGAACAGGGCTTTCGCATAACGACGTGCAACCGCAATTTTGATCACAATCGTACCGTCGTACCGGGGATAAAGAGATTTGCGCGTGCGGGTGGGCACGACAAAAAACGGGCCAGACTAGCATTCGATAGCGGAACGTGTCAAGCGGGAACGTGGCGCAAACGCTACTGAATAATGCCGCCGCCCAGTACGCGGTCGCCATTATAGAAGACAGCGGATTGGCCGGGAGTTAAGGCTCGCTGTGGCGTGTGGAAGCGGATCAGTGCGGTGCCGCCGATGTCGGGCGTAAGAAGGGCCGGCGCTGCCGGAGTGGCATAGCGAACCTTGACGTGGGTCTCGACCGATCTGGTCAGGATGGCATCATCAAAGACGTTGAGATCGGCAACAGTGCACTCTGCCTGAAACAGCTCGTCCTCTGGACCTAAGACGACGGTTCGCGTTTCCGGAACCACACGCTGAACGTACAGCCGCCGGCCTGTGGCAACTCCTAATCCTCGCCGCTGGCCGGGCGTGTAGAACGCGATGCCGTCGTGTTGGCCGAGCGGATTCCCTTCCGTATCGGTAAACCAGCCGGGCTGCTTGGACTCCGGCGCCTCGTGCTCCAGAAAGGTTCGGTAGTCACCCTGGCTCACGAAACAGATTTCCTGACTTTCCTTCAAATCATCCTGGGACAGCCCCAACGACTCGGCGTGCGCCCACACATCCGACTTGTGCATGGCGCCTACCGGAAACAGCAGGCGGTCGAGCCACTCCGGACTGATCCGGTACAAAAAATAGCTCTGATCCTTGCGGGAGTCGGCCGCGCGATGCAAAGCGGGACGGCCGGCGGCGGGCTTGATGTGAGCATAATGCCCGGTCGCGACAAAGTCGATTCCGTGTTCCTCGGCAATCTGGTACAGCGAGCGAAGCTTCACTCGTTCATTGCAACGGACACATGGGTTGGGGGTCATTCCAGCCTGATAGCCGGCCAAGAAATCGTCGATGACACCGGTTCTGAAACGATCCCGAGTATCGATGACTTCATGCGTGATGCCCAGCCGGTTGGCCACATACCGAGCGAGTCCGACCTTGCAACACCCGCGCTCCTGCCAGCGCTTGGACACAGCAACCGACTCATCCTCGTGCTCCCAGACTTGAAGCGTCACGCCGTGGACAGTATACCCTTGCTCAACCAGGAGCGCCGCCGCCACTGAGCTGTCGACTCCCCCGCTCATCCCTAGAATGACCGTCGGTCTTGGCATTCCTTGAACCCTTCGATCTCTCGGCTCTTAGGACTGACCGTCTTGTGCCCGAACCTTCCCGCGGTGAGCGGCCAAATCATGGACGTTCTCGACCGGCTTTGCACCCTGTTCGTCCTGCTCCGACCATTTGTTCACGCCCATGTCGCACATGCCGTGAATGTGGGCCCCTTCTTCTATCACAATCGCGGGTGTCCGTACATCCCCGACGATGACGGCCGGCTTCAGGAGTTGAACCTTTTCCGTGGCGGTAATCGTGGCCTTGATCCTTCCTCCGCAGACGACCGTTCCCGCGGTGATCAATCCTTTGATCACGGCGTGTTCACCGATGATCAGCGTTCCTTTGGTGTGAACCTCGCCCTCCAGTTTGCCGTCGATCCGGACCGTTCCATCAAAATGGATCACGCCCTTGAAATCGACGCCGCGTCCCAGAAACGTGAAGTTTTCATCGGTCTCATTCGTGGCGCCCTTTTTCTTTGCATTGAGATCAAACATAGGGTCCTCCTGTAGGCTTAGGCCGGTTAAGGGAGAATGGTCCGCTCTACGGGCTGCCGTCCCGATTCTGCCTGGAACCTTGCATGCTAAGCTGGGTCGGATAAGTGGGTTGAAGGATCGTGAGCGGAATTGGTCCTGCGGGAGAGATGTTCGGGCGTGGTCTCATCATCCCAAAAGCATTTCCAACAAGCGATCCAATTCTGCGGGCGTAAAATAGTGTAGCATAATCTTTCCACCGCTCCGGCTTTTGACGATGGAGACTCGTGTGCCGAAGCGCTTCTGAAGTCTCTCCTCGACATCAGGATACGATCGCGATGACTGCGCGATTCGTTTTGGGATCGATCTATTCGCCGCAATCTTTTCCGCGTCTCTCACGGTGAGTTGATTCTCGATGATTTGCCGAGCGAGCTTCAGCTGCGCCTCGATGTGGCTAAGCCCAAGGAGGACTTTTGCGTGGCCTGTAGTCAGCTCGCCTGATTCTACTAAGTGTTGGATTTCATTTGGTAAATTTACGAGCCTCGCAATATTGGCGACCGACGATCGATCTTTCCCGATTCGTTGCGCGACGGTTTCCTGAGTGAACCCGAATTCATGAATGAGTCGATGATAGGCGCGAGCGGCTTCCATCGGGTTGAGATCTTCCCGCTGGAGATTCTCGACCAGCGCGAGTTCCATCGACTGTTCATCAGTGGAATTGCGAATGATCGCCGGGACCGCCAGCAGTCCTGCTAATTTTGCCGCTCGACATCGTCGTTCCCCTGCAATCAATTCATACAGCCCATCGCCTTTTCGCCGAACGAGAACAGGTTGCAGCACGCCATTCTGCTTGATCGAGTCGGCAAGCTGGGCAAGTTCGGATTCCGCGAATTCGGTGCGCGGCTGATAGCGATTCGGGAGAATATTCAAGAGCGGAATCTCCTGAATGTCGCGTGTGGACGGCGCGGCCTTGAATCCGCTCTCCGGCAACAAGGCTTCCAGTCCTCTACCGAGCGCCTTTTTCTCCATATGCCAGAATCTCCTTTGTCAGTTCCAGATAGGCCTGCGAGCCGGATGAGGCTCCATTGTAAAGCGCGACCGGCTTTCCGTAGCTGGGTGCCTCCGCGAGGGTGACGTTGCGCGGGATCATGGTCTTGTAGACC
>JBOHOS010000279.1:0-13108 GCA_050731295.1 Nitrospiraceae bacterium
CGCTGAAGGAATACCAGCAGATGTTCCGCAACGCCGGCTTTTCAAAGACCGAACTCCACTCCTTGCCCGGCTCAATGGAGCAGGTGCTCATATCGTACAAGTAAGATCTTCGCAAGCCCAAGTGGGGACGTCTAACGGGGACAGGCTACTTTTAGCAGCAAGTGGTGAAGTGCGAGTCTCCCCGTTCTGTGACCTCCTGGGGAGAAAGTAGCACAGTAGAAACGATGAAAGCGGCATGTTGGAAGACTTGACACCGCAACGACTAGAGAATTGACGGCGCCGACATCGCGTTACTTCCGTCGGCGTCGCCGCTCGGCGTGCCGAGCTTGCCGTGACAGGATCTGACACTTGATCCGTCCTGGAACCCTCTTCACTCCAACGCCAAGGACGTGATGCTTGCCCGGCAGGGCTTCCCCCCTTTGTCCGGCCGGATCCAGAACCAGAGGTTTGTGACACCTTCTACCGGCACGCGCCATTCTTCGTGCTCAAACGTGGTGCCCGGAGGACTGAAATTGTATTCCTGACGGAGAACCTCGCGGTATGTCTGGCCCCAATCAAGGGAGACTGACAGGGCGAGTTCTTGAGTTCTGCTGCCATTGGTTTCTTCGACTTCAAGACTCACCTTATGAAGGTTACGAGGAATGTCAAAAGCTAGGACCAGCGTCTGATCACCCGTCTCATCCGCAATCCAGCGAGTACTGCCCGGTCCACGTTGATCATCGCAAATGCAATCAATCGGGTGCTCCGGCATTTCGGATGTCACTGACAAAGTGGCGGCGTCAGGGATACGGATTTCTCCTCGTGAAGCTTGGGGATGAGCGTCTCGTTTTGCAATTTGTTTGCGTAGCATTCGCGGCTCCATTGAAAGGCTGGCTCTCCCGCTGCCAGACATGGATTGAACGCAGGAGCATTAAGCGCTTTTTCGGAAGGCCCGGCCGCGTGACTTACTTGCCTCCAGTGTCGGCTCGTTCGGAATGCGTCTGCCCACTATCTGATGGAGGACCGCTTTTGATGATGAAGGTCGCATGGCCCTTCGGCGTCACATCTGCGGTAATCACATCCCCTGCTTTAAGGGCGGTGCCGTCCATTGTTATCGTGTCCTTATCAATATGCAGTTTGACCTCTCTCCCCGACGAGTCTTTGACACTGTAGTAGGGACCCTCTACGTTCACGATCTGACCTCTGATGGTTTGTGAGGGAGAGGAGTTGATAACCTCTCCCAACGCCGGGAGGCTCAGGCCGATCACGATGGCAAAAGTCAGGACGCAAGTGTAACCGTATTCCCACCTCATCGCTTCATCGAGAATTCCTCTCCGCATGTGCGGTTTCATGATCTCGGTCTCCTTTCCAGAAAAGGGTGGTCATGTGAAGAGCGCAAGGGCGAGATCACCGGTGCCCGGAGAGCACGAGAGGCCTCCCTGCTCGCCAGGCTTCTCGAGCCGTTGTTTTCGTTTTATAGATCCCGTCCTCTACCATTTCTTTCCCTCGTTCGATCGCCGTTTCCCAGGCTTCACGCCCGCTCTCCACCGCATCCTCCACGGCTCGATCCGCATACCGTTTGATACGTCGTCGAAGTGTGGCTCCGCGGTAAGGTGCGAACAGAAGTCCAACTCCAGCTCCGATGAAGGTGGCTCCAATCAGGGTCAAGAGAAATGTGGTGACTGGAAATTCATGATCATGATGAGACATATATCGCCTCCCTTTGTTTCGAACATGGACCCCCCGTGGGTTCTGGCGTCCAATCATCTAGTCGTCATGGTCATGATCAGCAAACACCGGGCCGTGAAGTGTCAGACGTGCTGTTCCGTTGAAAATCGGTGATTTTTGATCTCGTGCAGAAGCGCGTTCGGGGCATCTTGTCCCGATTTGGACTTCATGTCTAAGCCCATGGCACAAGTTGTCCCTATAGCAAGTAAAGTTGGCTAGGCTTCCTGAAGCAACCACAACTGTGTAATATCCCTGATGCATAAGAGAGGGACTCGCATCCGAGAAGAGGGGTTGGGGAGGATAACCATTTGAAGAGATAGCGGCATCATTTCATTCCTAGCCGCCAGCCCCTCAGTTCTTCCATCGCGCGTCGCGGCTGACTTCCCCTTTCTTACTTTGACATGAGTCGACTGAGTAAGTAGCCTGTTCTCATTTCCCGCTATTATGATGAGGGGGGATGGCTGCGGACAAGCTTTCAGTGCGCTGCTGCGTCGCGGGTGGCGGTCCGGCCGGAATAATGCTTGGGCTGCTGTTGGCCCGCGCCGGGGTCGATGTGCTTGTTCTTGAGAAGCACGCAGACTTCCTGCGGGACTTTCGCGACGACACCATCCATCCCTCAACACTCGAAGTCATGTACGAACTGGGACTTCTAAATGATCTGCTGAAGCTGCCGCACCAGAAAGCGCCGCGGCTCAACGGTCAGGTCGGCGATCTGGCGCTGACGGTCGCGGATTTCACGCATTTGCCGACGCATTGCCGCTTCATCGCGTTCATGCCGCAGTGGGACTTCCTGAACTTCCTCGCCGAACGCGGCGCTCGCTATCCGACATTCAAGTTGCGGATGCGAGCCGAGGTGACTGGGCTGATCGAGGAAGCGGGATGCGTTGTCGGGGTCCGTGCCATGACTTCCGAGGGGCCTTTGGAGATTCGCGCACGCCTCGTCGTCGGCGCCGACGGTCGGCACTCGGTCGTCCGGGCAAACGCTGGCTTGAAGGTTGACGAACTCGGCGCTCCCATGGACGTGCTGTGGTTCCGGCTGTCTCGACGGTCCGGCGATCCGGAAGAGACCATGGGTCGCTTCGACATCGGGCGAATCTTCATCATGATTTACCGGGGTGAGCACTGGCAGTGTGGCTTCGTGATCCCAAAGGGGTCGCTCCAACAGCTCCAGGAGAGAGGGCTGCAGGCGTTTCGCGACAGCGTCGCGCATCTCGCGCCGTTTGCCGCCGACCGTGTCGGCGAACTGCAGGATTGGACCGCAATCAAGCTGCTCACCGTCCGGGTCGACCGGTTGCCTCGGTGGTATCGTCCGGGCCTCCTCTGCATCGGTGATGCGGCGCACGCGATGTCCCCGGTCGGCGGCGTCGGCATTAACTTAGCGATCCAGGATGCGGTCGCGGCCGCCAATCTGCTGGCGTTGCCGCTGCACGCGGATCGCCTTACCAGCGACCACCTGCGCCGGGTGCAGCGTAGGCGCAAGCTGCCGACCTGCATCACCCAGTGGTTGCAGATTTTCATCCAGAATCGGATCATCACACGCGTTCTGAAAAGCGGGGACACGCTCTCGCCGCCGCTCCCTGTCAGGCTCCTCGCGGGTTTCCCGTTCCTGCCCCGGATCCCCGGACGGTTGATTGGCATCGGGTTCTTACCCGAGCATGTGAAAACGCCTGCCGTGTGGCCCACATCCTTGTAAGGATTTGATTAACATGCGGGATCGACGATCAATTCTATGCCCTTCTCGATCCAGAACACTGCGAGTCGTGGCGCACGATTCAACCTTCGTCAGGTTCACGCCCCACGGGTCTACATTTTTGCCCATTACACGTTTTCCTTGTGTCCTACGTCTAGGTTCACGCTGTGATGACAGAAGGTCGAGTACGAATCCTATAGAGGCAGATGGTTAACGGGACTAGCATCTCCGCTACGAATCATCCACTACCAGAAACTGTAGAAGGCAAGCCACGTCTCTGCCATCGTCCAACGTCGGTATGGATCATCACAAAAGGAGGCTGACGCCATGCTGCGATTAGGCGTAAATCTTCTTCTCGCGTCTCTGATGGTTCTGTTCGCCGGTACCGGTGCCCATGCAGACACCATACTATTTGCCAATCTGACGAACGCTCAGGAGAACCCGCCGGCCATTCCCACGACCTCCGCGGGGAGTCCACGGCCCGCGTCATTCGGCACGGCGACCTTCGGGCTGAACGACGCGAGGACGGCCATGACGTTTTCCTCCACGGTCTTCAATATCGATTTCACGGGCGCGCAAACGCCGGACGTCAACGATAATCTGACCGTCGCACACATCCATGCCGGCCCCAATGTCACTCCGAACACGAACGGGCCGGTGGTCTGGGGTTTCTTCGGCACACCGTTTAATGACAACAATCCCAATGATGTCGTGGTGAATCCGTTCTCCACCGGGGTGGGCGGGACGATCAGCGGAAAGTGGGATGCGCTGGAAGGCAACAACACCACGCTCACCGCGCAGTTGTCGAACATTCAGGAGGGCCGCTCATACATCAACTTTCACACCACCCAGTTCCCCGGAGGCGAGGTGCGCGGCGCGATCACCGTTGTTCCTGAACCTTCAGCATTGGTGCTGTTCGGCACCGGAGCTGTTGGTCTGTTCGGCCTTGACCGGCTAAGACGCCGGAGACTGGCTGGGACGGCTTGATTGAATTTTTCTGACCAAAGGTCTAGCGTAGCAACCCTTCCAACGCGGCCCAGCCCAGCGTCTTGAACGCCTCTTTTCATGGGAGGTGCATAACGCGGCCTTCCACCTTCGAGGATCTGTAGGACTCGCACACGGGTTTGTGGCCGCGGCTATCCAAACAGACGATGAATCGAGTTTGACGTTCTGGTGAATGCTACAGCCGGCACTGCTCTTTGGATGGAATACAACAGATCATCTGGACCGCGGTGGCCGAGTCAGCGAGGAAACAGTGCTGCTCGTTTGGAGCGATGTAAACTGAATCACCGGATTTGAACGACGTCTCCTTCCCTTCTGTCCGCACCCGTCCTGTTCCCGAAATGATGTACACCTCATGCTCCCAGGCGTGCGTGTGGTAGGGCGTGCTCGCCCCCGGCTGCACGTCGAAGACCCGCATAGCGAAGTTCGGCGCTCCGTCGCGAGGCGTAATCATCTCCCGAATCTGCACGCCTTCGGGTACGCCTTGATAGCTCGTTGGCAAGACATCCGTGTAGGACTTGATCACCATGTGCACCTCTCCATGCAATAGGGAAGCAATGCTAGCACGAGCAAGATCGACGATCAATCAGTCCCCGACAACAGGTGGCCGCGTGATAATCTGCTTGGGCGGTTGACGGGTGGAGCGCTTTTCCTTCAAGGAGGGATTCATGGTCGGGTAGAGTCAGTTCAAAATCGAACTCGACAGGAAGAAGTCGAACGCTGGATTAGTGAGGTTCCATCGAAATAAGGTAAAAGGGCGCGAATGGCCAGGGCTCTGGAACGTCTCGTCAACAGGAGGTGAACCCATGCCGGCGTTCATGCACTCGTTTGCCCCGCAAGCCTATGCGCTCATGCGAATCGTCACGGGGCTATTGTTTCTCTGGCACGGCACGCAGAAATTATTTGCATTTCCGACTCCTCCCCCGCAAGTCCCCGCCTTTGTCATCTCCATCGCCGGCCCCATCGAGTTGGTAGGCGGCTTCCTCGTCATGGTAGGACTCTATGCCGGCTGGGCGGCATTCCTGTGTAGCGGCCTCATGGCCTTCGCCTATTGGATGGTCCACGGTCCACAAGCGCTGTTCCCCATTCAAAACGGCGGCGAGCTCGCCGCGCTCTACTGCTTCGTCTTCTTGTACATCTCCTCACAGGGTTCAGGTATCTGGAGCTTAGACGCGGCTCGCGGCGAGACATAACCGAGGCGTTTGGGGAAATGAAAACGTAGGTTCCCCGGACTTACTCCCGTGGCCAAACCCTGATCCAGAATCAGCGTAAGACGAAGAAATTGATAGGCTACAGTCACGTTCGCTGGTCGCTACTACGAACAACCCGTGAACGCAGAGAATGATTGCTAACGCCGACGTCGGGACCTGCCGAAGGTCAACGCCTGAACTCTTTTTTCAGACTCTGGTCTCGGCGGTCGATTAAGCTCTTCTACCGCGGGCGAGATGTCCTCCTTGTGTGTCGCGATCCACCAGATGTGTCCGAAGGGATCCTCCAGGTTCCCCGCTCGATCGCCGTAGAACTGATCCTCCACCGGTTTCAGTAGCTTCGCACCCGCGGCAACCGCTTGGCCGGCCAGCGCGTCCACGTCCATAACGTAAAGTTGGATCGTCACCGTGAGCCGCCGAAAGACTGCGGACTCCGGATGCCCATTTCTAGGGACTCGTCGGTCAGCATGATCGGCGCCTCGCCGATCCTAATCTCGGCGTGCCCGATCCTGCCATCGGGCTGGTCTAAGCGTATCAATTTGGTGGCGCCAAACGCTTTCTTGTAAAACTCAATGGCACGAGCCGCGCCTGCCATAAGCCCTCCTATTCAGGAGTCAGGAGATCTCGGCTGACGAACGGGCTAATCCAGAGTCTGTCGATAACGTGTCACGCCGATGGTCAGCGCGACGGCGGTGAAGAGCGCAATTTGCCAAAGCTGCAGGACGACATCTTCAACGCCGTTGCCTTTGAGCAGAATGCCGCGCACGATGCGCAGAAAATGCGTGAGCGGAAAAACTTCGCCGAGCGCCTGAGCCCAGCTTGGCATGCCGCGGAAGGGGAACATGAATCCGGACAACAGCAACGACGGCAAAAAGAAAAAGAACGACATCTGCATGGCTTGAAGCTGGTTCGTGGCCACGGTGGAAAATGTGATACCCATCGCCAGGTTGGCAGCGATGAACACCAGGGCTACCACGAGCAGGAGGCCAAGGTTGCCGACCATCGGCACGTGAAAGAGAAAATAAGCCGCAGTCAAGATCAGCGCCACCTGAATGTAACCGACAAAGATGTACGGGATAATCTTGCCAATCAGCACTTCGAGCGGACGCGTGGGCATGGAAAGGAGATTTTCCATGGTGCCGCGCTCGCGTTCGCGCGTGATGGCCAGCCCCGTGATCATGACCATGGTCATGGTGAGGACCACCCCCATCAGGCCGGGCACGATGTTGTATTGGGTGATGGCTTCGGGGTTGTAACGCGCGTGAATCCGCAGATCGACAGGGTCATCGGTTCCCGCGAGAAAGGACAGCGGGCCTTTGAGGTCATGACGCAAGGCGGTATTCAGAACCGTGCGCAAGGATCCGATGGCGTTACTCGTGGCCGCGGGATCGGTCGCGTCCGCCTCGACGAGAAGGGCGGGCCGTTCCCCCCGGAGCAGATTGCGGGAGAAATTCTCCGGGATCGTAATGACAAACTGGACTTCGCCGCGCGCGAGCACGTCGCGCCCTTCGGATTCAGTCTGCACCTGCCGGATGAAGTCAAAGTAACTGCTGTTCTGAATCCCATACAGTAACGTGCGGCCCTGCGGGCCGTGGTCGGCCAGGAGCACGGCGGCCGGCAAGCGCTTCGGGTCCGAATTGATGGCAAACCCGAAGAGGACGAGCTGGATCAGCGGGATGCCGATCATCATGCCAAACGTCAGGCGGTCCCGGCGCATCTGGACGAACTCCTTAACCACCATCGCCCAAAAGCGGGCCGGCGAAAAGTTGCTCTGCCTGCTCGTGGCCAAGCTCCCTTCCATTTCTTCACTTCGCATAGAATCACCTTCCGGATCGTTCTTTCAGCTCACGCAATGCGCGCGGGGTGGCACCGTTCACGCCGGCGGCCCGCCCCACCGTCGCGTCGTCATTGGCATCGGCTGCCCGGTCTCGAGCAGGGTCTTCAGGCTTGAGAGAATGGCCGGCCAGCCTTGCATAATGCCATGGAGCATCTTGGAGCCGGGCTCAAGTTCCTCATGGGTGACCGTCAAACGCACGGCGTCGAAGAACGGTTCAATCTCAAACGTGACCCGCGAGTGCTTCTACTTTTTCTCCGCGTCGGCGGGAGACGCCCACGTCAGGACGAGGCGCGTCGGCGGCGTGCTCTCGACGACCTTGCCGACGATGTCGACGATGCCCGCGTCGTCGTAATCCTGGTGCTTCCACGTCGAGCCGGCCTTCCAGTCGGAGACGTTCCTGGTGCAAGTCAAGTCTCACGCGCTTGCACTTTGTCCTGCGTACTGTCCATCAAGTGAATGAACACGTCCTCGAGCCCGGAGTCGACCTGCCGCCACTCATGGGGCTCGCGGCGAAATGGCGCGATGGCCTGCTCGAGCGCGGCCGGGTCGTCTCCGCTCACGTGCAGCATATTGCCGAACGACACGGCCTGCTGCACGCCGGGGCGGTCGCGGAGCTGCTCGGCCAATGTGAGCAGATCCGGGCCGCTGACCGACCATGTCGTCAGTCGCGCCTGGTCGATCACCTCCGTGACCGTGCCGTGTGTGAGCAGTTTCCCGCCCGTGATGAATGCCAGCCGATGGCAGCGTTCGGCTTCATCCATGTAGTGCGTGGTAATTAGGAAGGTCAGTCCTTGCCCCGCAAGCTGATGAATCTCCTCCCAGAATTCGCGGCGCGCTTTCGGGTCCACGCCCGCCGTGGGTTCATCGAGCAGGAGCAGCTTCGGATGATGAATGAGGCACGCCGCCAGGGCGAGGCGCTGTTTCCAGCCGCCGGACAGCTCGCCGGCCAATTGATTCCGCCGTTCCGTGAGCCCGAGCCGCTCGAGACTTTCACGCACGGCGTCGCGTTGGTTAGTCATCGAATACATGCGCGCGACAAACCCGAGGTTCTCCGCTATGGTCAGGTCCTCGTAAAAACTGAATCGCTGGGTCATGTAGCCGATGTGGCGCTTGATAGCCTCGCTCTCGGTGATGACGTCATAGCCGAGACATGTGCCGCTCCCATCGTCCGCCCGGAGCAGTCCGCAGAGCATGCGGATGAACGTAGTCTTGCCGCTGCCGTTGGGGCCGAGAAAGCCGCAGATCTCGCCTCTGCGCACCTGGAGATCGACATGATCCACGGCCGTGCGGTCGCCGAACCGCTTCGTCATGCCCTGCACATCGATGGCAAGATCATCGGTCATAGATCAGGAATCGAATTGCACATCCACGGGCTGGCCGGGATGCAGGGTCGCCGAGGTCTGGGGATCGAAGACCGCTTCAATCATGAACACGAGCTTGCTGCGGCTCTCGCGGCTGTAAATGACCGGCGGGGTATATTCGGCCTGTGGCGAAATAAAACTCACCGTGCCGATGAACGGATTATGCACGCCATCCACGGAGATCCGCACGCGATCGCCGGGATGAATCGACCCGATCCGTGTTTCGGGGATAAACGCGCGGACTTTAATGTTCTGCGGCGGTAATAGCGCGACGACCGGGCGGCCCGCGGCTACCCATTCGCCCTCTCGATACAGCGTGTCAAACACCAATCCTGCTTGCGGGGCGATCTGACGCTTTTGCGAGAGATCCCATTCCGCCTTGGCGAGCGCCGCTTCCAGCGCGCGCAGATTGGCTTCGGCCGCGACGATCTGGTCGCTGCGGGAGCCCAGTCGTGCGGTTTTGAGATCAGCTTCAAGCTGCGCTACTCGTTGACGATCCTGGTCACGGGTGAAACGGGCTCGGTCCAATTCCTGACGCGTGGTCGCGCCGGGAAAGAGTTTGTCCTGCCGCGCAAATTCTTTTTCTGCAAGGGTGAGCGCGGATCGTGCTTGCCTGAGTTGCGCGTCGAGGGCTTCAATCTCCGACGGGCGTTTGCCCTTTTTTACATCTTCCAGATTCGCGCGAGCCTGCGCCAGTCGCCGTTCTGCTTCGTCCAGGGCGGCTTGCTCCGGCGTGCTGTCCAGCGCGAACAGGGGATCGCCCGCCTTCACCTGCGCGCCCCGCCGCACATCGAGTGATTGCATTGCGCCCGGTAACGGCGATGCCACATAAATGAACTCACCCTCAATGTAACCCTGTAGTCGATTGCCATCCGATGAGTTGCAGCTCGCCAAGATACACAACGCCATGAGGGCGCCGCCAATGCAAGACAGCGTCCTTCGAAGTGTGGCGTCATAGCGAGTCATAATTTCGGTCTTCCTGACTCAGTGATGACGCCTTCAAGGATCACCTTAATGATGGCGGAAAATCCGGTCTTCGGCGTCAGATCGAGTTCCGCCATTTTTGGTGGGTTCAGGATAGCCTCTGTTGCGCCGAGCAGGATTTCGATGATCAGTTTGGTCGGAATGTCTTTGCGGATGATGCCCGTCCGGCGGCCCTCGTCAAAGAGCTTTCCAAAGTGACGCTGAATCACATCTCGGCGCCTGGTTTCCACCAACTGGAACATGTTCGGCGCCTCCCGCTGGATGTCGCGCACGAACGGCGGCTGAATCTCTTCCGTGTGTCTCCGCATGCACGCGAGCAGGCGGTGCAGCGCGGCGGAAACGTCCGAGCAGTCCGACGTAATCTGGCGGAGGTCCGCGTCGATGCTGCGGAACTTATCCAGGAGCACGGCCTCGAGAAGCGCGGCCTTGCTCGGAAAACAGGCGTACAGCGTCTTTTTGCTCATCCCGAGTTCTTCCGCGAGATCATCCATGGTGATGCGGCGGAAACCGTGCGCCAAAAAATGCCGCCGAGCCGCGGTGATAATGCGTTGAAAGGCGGACGCGACCGGCTGTTTCTTCGGCTGTGTTTTGTCAGGATGCATGGAGGTCCCAACGATATACTCAGAAAACTATTATAGTATTATCAGTTTCCTATCGCTCATGCAAGCGGGCATTTTTTGGATGGAATCAGCAGTGGATTCCAGACTCGCGAATAAAATCGGTGAACCGGTCCCGCCGGCGCGCTATTAATCCGGGCAGACCGGAACCTTGCTATGAGGAGGGGCGGGTTGGCCGGATAGGGTCTTGCGCTCGCTGTCAGGTGTTGGCGTCACCGGTTCAAGCCTGACATAGACGTGATGGTCTTTGGCATCGGAAGGAATGACGAGAACATCTCGAAACGAACGATATCCGTCCTTCTTCACGTCGATGGTCAGGGCGCCCTTTGGAAGCTCCATCACGAAAGAAGATCCTGTGCCTGCCGATTTC
Organism: Nitrospiraceae bacterium; assembly: GCA_050731295.1. Classification (GTDB taxonomy): domain Bacteria; phylum Nitrospirota; class Nitrospiria; order Nitrospirales; family Nitrospiraceae; genus JBOHOS01. The sequence continues at coordinate 10,777 of JBOHOS010000279.1, forward strand.
GTCAGCGATCCCGCGAATTGCCCATTGACGAATACGCTCGCTCCTTCAGCCTCTTCGTCTGCGGAAATGGTGAGAGTAACAACTTGGCGCGCGCACCCCATTGACAGGGCAGTCAGGACGGCCATGGCCACCCACCAATTCTTCAACTGAGAAACGCGCCATTTCATCGAACCAGGCCGTCTAGCTTTCGCAAGGTAATATTTCTCTCAATCAGTATCCAAAATCAATGACCAGCAATCCATTAGCCAGTATTGCGAGGCTTCTCTGCCATGGCTGATGCTTGCACGCTCAGTGATGCCGGCAGATGCTCCACCATGCCGGGCTTTTCTCCAAGTCAGAACAGAGCGATGATACAAGTGGAAATCCGCCGGCCGGTATGATATCCGAGCTTGCGTCGAGTTCTCTCGTAGCAGACACGGTGATCCCAATCGCCGTGTACGCATCCCAAGGAGCCATTCGCGACACCGCCGACCTGGCCGGATGCCGTCTTGAAAGGCGATGAAGGTCAGTTGGTCGTGGATCTAACAGCCAGGAGACGGGATTGGCATGACCGACAAGACTGAGAAGATGAAGATGCTGTCGGGCGAGTTGTATCGTTCGGCAGATCCGGAACTCGTCGCTGGCCGGCAACGGGCGCAACGCCTTCTGGCTGCATACAACGCAGCCTCTTGCAGTGAGGGGGATAGCCGTATAGTGGTGCTGCGCGAACTGCTGGGGTCGGTCGGTCCCGGCGCGGTAATTATGCCGATCTTTGCCTGCGACTACGGCTCCAATATCCGGCTCGGGCGGAACGTGTTCATCAACTGCAACTGCGTCTTTCTCGACTGCGCGCCGATTCAGATCGGCAATGACCTGCAGATGGGGCCGGCCGTGCAGCTCTATACGGCCCAGCATCCGCTCGAGCCGGACGTGCGCCGATCGGGGTTGGAATCCGCCCGACCCATTCGCATCGGCCATGATGTGTGGATCGGCGGCGGGGCCATCATTCTGCCGGGCGTGGCGATCGGGGACGGCAGCGTGATCGGCGCCGGCAGTGTCGTCGTTCACGATGTGCCGCCGGCCAGCGTCGTGGTCGGCAACCCCGCCCGCCTTGTACGCACCCTGGACATAGATGGAACAAAAGCTTGAAAGCGAGTCTGCGCGCGCGGGTTAAATTGTAACGGCTTCTTTAATACCAGGGAGCCGGTCTAGCACTCCCTGGTATCTTATGCCTTAGGTCTACGGTTGAACGCGAGCCGCTCAAAATGTTTTCCGTCTTGCCAACAGCCTGAATCCGACTAACCCTGACGCTAGAAGAATGAAAGAGGTCGGCTCAGGAACTGTTGATAATTCTCCGTTTGATCCTCCGTTAAGATTCAGCCCAGGATACCCTTGACCGGGTACGTAGTGTACGGCAAATCCACGTCCCTCCTCATCAAACAGCGGACCTATCCAAGAATTAAATTTTGGATCACCTGCATTAAATCCATCCGCATATGGCGCATCAGCCACAACGGGTGGGGCAGGATTAGAAATCTCCAATCGGAAATCCTTGACGGTATAGAAAGTCGTGTCACCACCTCCAAATAATCTCCACGTACCCAACCCCGTTGCTTTTGCCGTCAACGTATCACAGAAAGGATTACAGGTTCCTAGAGTTGCATCGAGGGCAGCCGGTCCAGTGACGAAAAACTCACCTGACTGGAACACTGACGGAAGATTCGCAATCCCAATCACACTGAAGTTGGCGAAATTCGGATGCGCGACATCGATTTGAAATCGTCGATCATCCAGACTAAAACTTCCTCCGCTTGGAGAAAAGAGACCATCGGTTATGACTCTTCCCCCTGGAGGCTGCGGAATAAAACTGAACACACTACTTGAATCAGCGGCTCTAGCGGACACGTTCGCCCCATCTCTGGTTCTGCCCTGTAACTCAATTGAAGTTCTCAATCCATTCGCATCAGTGCTGAACACTGCATCGGTAATCACAAATCCTGCGGCAAAGGTTTGCGTCACCAGAGCAAGACTCACGCCGACGACCAGTCCCAGTGCACGGATAGACCTGAACATTCTGCGCCTCCCGTTCAATGTGAATTGCAACTTTCCGATCCACTCTAAGCGCAAACCACAGTGCCATACGGCGGTAATAGACGGATCTACGTGGCACTAGCGGACGCGATTATGAATATCGGCGCGAACGGTGTAAATACATGTTCATACGTAAAGTGGCATAGGGAGATGAAAGTGGGGCATCTCCTTCCAAAGAGAGCAGAGGGCTCGCAGACGCAATGTGGACTCAGCTTTACGATTGTGGCAATGTGCTGCCATTCGGATGCGCCAAACTAAGCTG
>JBOHOS010000280.1:0-3817 GCA_050731295.1 Nitrospiraceae bacterium
GGTGAAGAGAAAGACGAGATCGTGGATCAGCCAACTATAGGCGAGAAATCCCGATGAAGCCGTCATCTGTCCGATGAAAAGCCATTTCGAAACGCCTTTGCTCGATCCTTGGCGCCACTGCCGATAGGTTTGCGTCACAATGGTCGCCACCAGAATCGCGGAGGCCGACCATCCGATGATCTGTTGCACAGAAAGTCCTTTCACATCCGGCCGCTTGCCCTTCCGCCGAGATGGCGTCCTTTACAATCCGTGTGCTCGCATGGACAGGACCTGTCCGGACCCGGCGGCTGAGCGAACGCGCATTGCGAGCTGCAATAGGAACTGTGCGCCGATGCCTGGCAGGTGCAGAGCTGATGACCACAGTTCTTCGGGGAGCCGATCGTCGGTGCGGTGTTTGGGTCTGCCATAGTGCGCTCCGCAAATGTGGATCTGTTAATCGGATCATTCGCGCCCATTGTAACGTAGTCCAAGGATAAGGGTACGGCGAGAGTCCAAGCCGTCGACAGCGTGGTTTCTTCGCCCCTGTCAAGCCATTTGAAAATCTTACCCACGACTGAATTGTTGCGTCATCTGAGAATCTTACCGAGGCCTGAGGTGCCCTCGGTGCTCCGCGGTTTCCCCTGTCCGCTCCCTTGGCGGCTGAGTGTGTGTGCGTCGGTTTTTGGAACGGAAGGTCCAGCCACGCCATGGGGAGCGCGCTCGCGGGACGGGCTGCGGGTCGCGGCTCCGCCAGGTCGCCACGCGGTCGAGGTGGTGCTCAATGCGCTGGGCGAGGGCGAACGGATCGGTCGTCGCGCGGCTGCGCTGCCGCGCGGCCACCTTCACCGGATCGGTCTCGGGGCACGCCCGCCCCCGCGCAAACGGCGTCTGCGGAGGGTCGGACCGCCGGATGAGGCGCGCGCCCTTCCGGACCTTGCGCCGCCGTTTCATCGAGGGCTGAAACAGGTTCTGAAAACTCCGCAGGTCGGCATAGAGCGCGTTGAGCGCCTGCTGGGCCGGCGCGCTCTCATCTCGATCCCAGCCCACGAGCTTGCGGACCTGCGTCCAGTTCTTCTGTTCCACATGGGCGTTATCATCCTTCTTGTAGGGCCGGGAGCGGGTGAACTGGATGGCCTGGCCGTCGGGGCGCTGGCAAAACGCCAGCAGGTGGGGAGTGATGAACTCGCTTCCCTTGTCGGAATCCAGGCCGCGCAAGGCGCAGGGCAGGTGCCGTTCGATCGGGGTGAGCGCCGGCACGATGCCGAGCTGGCCTTTGCCCTTGACCGCCGGCCGCTCCACCCAGCCCGTGTGGATGTCCACGCCGTCCACGGTGTGCAGAAAGTCCCCGGCCGCCGAGGCCCCCCGAGTGCGAGACCAGATCGCTCGCCAGATAGCCCGACTTGCGGACATCCCAGTGATCGGTCTTGATCGGGATCCGAGGCTGGAGCAGGGTGCCGGGGCGCGTGGTGCCGTACAGCCGCCACTTGCGGGTCCGCTTGCGCCGCTGCAGGCGACGGTCCATCTGGCGAGCGCTGCTCGCCAGAAGCTGCGGTTCCCCCCGCGGCAACAGCGGCCGACGCTGCCGGACCCACGGTAACCCGACCGGCCGCGCCGCCTTCAGCCGCGGCGCGCACACATAGCCAGAGGCCTCCCAGATCCAGGCCAGGATGCTCATCGCCTCCTCGCTAGAGACGGGCCGCCGCCGGGACACCCGCCGGGGCCGGGGACGCGGGGGCGCCAGCCGGTTGAGCAGCCCAATGGCATACGTACGGTGATAGCCACACACCTGCGTGACCTCATCCACGATCGTGCGCTGCTCAGCTCGGGTCGCGTGCCGATAGCGCGCATGAATCGCTTGCACAGACGCCTGCTTCGCGCGTGGCGCCATCCGTCCAGCCTCCATCCTCGCCCGCCTTCGGCCCCGCACGATGCAGGGTCGGAGGGTAAGCATTCCAACGGACGCAACGATCGTGCACTCGGTAAGATTTTACACGGCTCAATTCGTCGCCTTGAACTTCCTATGGCCATTTGTTATTCTGCGTGCGTTTTCCGGCAGCATATCATGCGATCTACCGGAGGAGCCAACCATGGCCGATGTGAAGCGGGCGTTGATCAGTGTCTCGGATAAGACCGGGGTCGTGGATTTGGCCAGGGGATTGGTTGCCATCGGGGCCGAAATTCTTTCGACGGGCGGCACGGCGAAGTCTCTTCGAGAAGCCGGTCTTGCCGTCACCGATGTCGCCGCCTACACGGGATCGCCGGAGATTCTCGACGGTCGCGTCAAGACCCTCCATCCGAAAATCCATGGCGGCCTGCTTGGGCGCCGCAATCTCCCCCAGCACGCCGAGCAAATGCGACAACACGGCATTCATCCCATCGATGTCGTCGTGGTCAATCTGTATCCCTTTGAAGCCGCAACGGCCCATCCGGATTGTTCCTTTGAACATGCCATCGAGAATATTGATATCGGCGGTCCCTCCATGCTGCGGTCCGCCGCCAAGAATCATGAAGAGGTCGTGATCGTCGTCGATCCGGCTGACTACGGACGCGTCCTGGACGCGCTCAAAGCGGAGGGCGTGCCGGTGACACTGAGGCGAGAGCTGGCGATGAAGGTCTTTCGGCATACGGCGCGTTACGACAGCTTGATCGCAGGATATTTCGAGAAACAAAGCCAGGTGGGGACTGAGATCAAATTTCCCGCTCTCCTCTCATTACAGTATGAGCGCGTTGAGACGCTGCGCTATGGTGAGAATCCACACCAGCAGGGCGCATTTTACCGGGAGCTTGCGTCGCGGGAACCCTCGGTCTCCCAGGCAACCGTCCTGCATGGCAAGGCCATGTCTTACAACAATTACCTGGATGCCAATTCGGCGTTGGAATTGGCCAAGGAATTCACCCAGACGGCGGTCGTGATCGTCAAACATAACAATCCGTGCGGTGTGGCGCAGGGTACGACTCCGGTCGAGGCGTATGTGCGGGCGCGTGAGACCGATCCGGTATCGGCGTTTGGAGGCGTCATTGCCTTCAATCGTCCTGTCGATCTGGCGGCGGCTAAAGAAATAACCTCCACCTTCGTGGAGGTTGTCGTCGCCCCCGGCTATATGCCTGATGCGTTGGCGGAACTAAGGCGGAAAAAGGATTTGCGGCTCTTGGATGTGGGGTCACTGACTCTCACTGCGCGGGATGGTGTGGATCTGAAAAAGCTCGTGGGCGGACTCATTGTTCAAGATCGCGATCTGGGTGTGTTGCCGGATGTGACGTCGCTCGTCGTGCCGACTGGACGCCGACCTACCAATGAAGAGTATGCCGCCTGCGCTTTTGCGTGGACGGTCTGTAAGCACGTCAAGTCCAACGCCATCGTGTATGCTCGGACAGAGCAGACAGTGGGAATCGGCGCCGGGCAGATGAGCCGGGTGGATTCAGTCAAGCTGGCTGGGATGAAGGCGGTCTTACCGGTCAAAGGTTGTGTGATGGCGTCGGATGCTTTTTTCCCGTTTCGCGATGGAGTAGACGCCGCGGCTCAAGCCGGCATCACGGCGGTGATCCAGCCCGGCGGATCGATCCGAGACCAGGAAGTCATTCAAGCCGCCGATGAGCATCAGATGGCTATGATTCTCACCGGCATGCGCCATTTCAGACACTGACAAAGCGAGCACAACACGACCACAACTCGACTCTGGTTACGAGCATCGGCGGTACTGATTCACCGTGCGCCAACCTAAAATCCCTATCCCGGCAGCGGGCGCTTTTCGTAGCTCTCATTGTATGCTCCGGTCCGCGCACTTCTCATGATCTATTCGAATGCCTTGAACAGCTACCCGCGGCTGTCGCTGAATGG
>JBOHOS010000281.1:0-2780 GCA_050731295.1 Nitrospiraceae bacterium
GTCGGCAATGAGGGTTGGCTTATGACACATGGGAGCTTTGAAAGAGGAGTGCTGACGCTGATCGTGGTGATGGCGGGCAGTATGGGCTCGTTCAACGCGTGGGCTCAGCCGGAGACCACGAGCGGCCAGATCGGGTTTGTGATTGCAACAAAGGGGACGGCCTCTCTCGTGTCGAAATTCGCGATGCCGCGCTCAGCAGCCCTCCGTCAGGAAGTGTACGCGAATGACACCATCAAGACGGGACTTAACTCAGCCACCAAGGTGCTTTTTGACGATCAGGCCGTACTGAGCGTCTCAGACAACACCGAAGTTGCGGTCACCCAATACAACCCGGACCTCGGCGCTGCGAAGCGAACGACAATCTTGCAAGTGGCCCGTGGCCGCGTGAAGGCGCAGGTTCCTGAGATCTACGATCGAAAGGACTCGCGATTCGAGATTCGTACCCCCACGGCGGTGGCCTCGACACAAGGCGCGGATTATGTGGTCTGGACGGATCTGCAAAAAGGCCGTGTCTTCACCGGCGTGGCTGTGCTAACGGGAACGGTCGAGATCACCAATGCGGCCGGTCAAAGCATGACAGTCGCTCCCGGCTTTTTCTCGCTGGCATCCACGGATGCGACCATCAGCACGCCGGCGCCGATTCAGACCGATGGAAGGGTCCAACAACTGGTCCAAGAGGCAGACGTCAAAACCGATCCGACCGTCGCCCCACAGGTCAAATTAGCCCAGCAGCAAGCGCCCGCTCCGGTGGCCGGAGTTGAGCCCGATGTGGGCGCCGCGATCGCTACGCGGATTCCGGGTCAGAACTGGGTCCACTACGGGGGGGGAGGAATCTCCCGAAGCATGGGCACGACAAACAACGCCTGTACCTTTGTCAGCGGGAGCGGGAATGTCCCTCTTGGCTGTACCGTCCACCCGCTGCCATAACCGGAGACTCGTTGGAGGCCTTGGTGGGTCGTCCTTCAGCGCATGACCTTCTGAAAGACTTCCTGAAACCGCGCGAACGCGAATTTCTTATCGAGCGCCGCCTCAAAATAGCGCCGAGCCGCCGCACCTAAATGCGCCCGGCGCTCCCCTTCGCACGCTAAATCACGAATAGCTGACGCCGCTTTTTCGCTTTCCATCGGATCGAACACTTCGCCGCACCGTGCCTCTCGAATAACCGCCGCGACCTCGCTTCCCCCTGGTCCGATAAAGATCACCGGTCGTCCCACGGCCATGATGCCATACACTTTACTCGGCACGCTCAACCCTTCCATATCGCCGCGAAGGCTGACAAGGTGAATATCGCCGGCCGACAGGCTGTATCGCAAATTGTCACGAACTTGATAATCGATAAACTTCACATTGGTCAGGCCTTCACGCTGCACGGACTTCTCTAAGTACGCTTTGCCTTTTCCGTATCCCATGAACACAAACACAACGTCCGGCGTGTCGTGAAGCTCGCGGATCACGCGAAGCAGCGAACCGGCATCATGAACCATCCCCAGGTTGCCCGAATACATCACGACAATTCGTCCATCCAATCCATGCTCGGTACGAAACCAGTTCTCATCGGAGCAGGGTGACGCCAAAGACTCACCGTCTGCCCAATTCGGAATGGGTGTGATGCGCTCTTGAGGAAGGCCGTTGAGTAGAAGGTGTCGTTCCATACAGCGGCCGACGACGATGACACGGTCAGAGGCGTGAAGGGACCAGCGTGCAATTTTCCTGAGGGCTCGGCCAATCCATCCATTCGTCAGAAGGCCGGCTCGAATCGCATTGTCGGGAAACACATCTTGAAGCCAGCAGATCGTCTTCCACTTTTTTAACGGTCCGAGGAGCGCCCCCAAAAGGGACAGCATCGGAGGATCCGATAAAACAATCAGACAGTCGATGTTTTTGCAGCGAACCATCATCCACGCCGCAAAGGCATAGAATGTCAAGTAGTCAGCCAATCGTCCGATCGAAGAGCGCCGTCCGAAGTGGGTAGACCATACCCGGTGAACGACTACGTCCTTGTAGCAATCTTCGGACGGCCCGATCGGCTCTCCCCCTAAATAGCTCACTCGACCCGTCACGACCGAGACGGCAGCGCCCTGTGACGCCAGCTCCTCTGCAAGGTCGGTCAGGAGCTGTGCAGTCGCGGACTGATCCGGATAAAAGAAGCGATTGACAAACAGGACACGCATACTCATCCCAGAAAGGAGCCTAAAATTGGGCCGGTCGGATCAAAAAGCGCTGTTATAAACTGAGAAGCCTCGTACAATTCCAGAATTCACTTGACTTGGATAAGTCGGAAAATCAGTATAGCCGGCGTGTTTGTTCCAAACTGCAGTTGTATGACGCTCCGTCTGGTCACGGAGATCCAATGATCCCTTTTAGAGTCCGAGTAATGTAATAGGTTGACCGGAAGATGTCCAACACAATAGTGCATTGAAACCATTCCCATGAACGCAAAGCTAGGAAACATAAAAACGGAAACGGGGGGACTTCTTTCAGATCGGACAACTTTCGTGGCTGCGAAGGAGCAAGTGTCTTGCGATCTAGGCGAAGATGTGGCCATTCTCAATCTGAAAAACGGCGTGTACTATGGCCTGGATCCCGTTGGGGCGATGATCTGGAAACTGATTCAAGAACCACGGACCTTGACCCAGCTTCGCGATGTCCTTGTCACTGAGTACGACGTTGACCTCGACCGTTGTGAGCACGACCTGGTTGCCCTGCTCCGGACGCTGGCTGCCCAGGGACTGATCGAAACAAAGGATGAGCCGCATACGTAAATTTCTGCATCTCGAGGC
>JBOHOS010000282.1:0-5428 GCA_050731295.1 Nitrospiraceae bacterium
CGCCGGATCGTCTCTTGTGCCATTGAACAGCATGACATTCCGATCCAGGAACGCTCCGATGACGGGGCTGTCTTTCACCAGGACCGCCAACCGTCGCTTGATGATCTCCTTTTCGCGGTATCGTTCCTGAAGCTTGGCGGGGTCTCGTTCGCTGCGAGGAGGAAGATGGCCGATGGCGGTGAGGATACTCTGCAGTTCCTGAACGTGGGGGTCCTCGGCCCCTTGTTCGTGGATGAGATCATCCAGACGGTGCGAGAGAATGCGCGACATGGATTTCGGCGCGACCGGGAGCGTGTGGTCGTAGTATTGGACAAAGAACGCGCCGTCGTCATACCGCAGCGCGATCTCCTGATTTTCCAGGACCACGCCATATAGATCCCCCAACATGGGCAGCAGGATCTTGTTGTCCAGCTCGACCTTGAGGGGATGCCAATCAATGTCGAAGAAGGCGGCATAGACGGAGCTCGGTCCATTCTGGAGGACGTCCAGCCACCAAGGGTTGCACGATCGGGCGATGCCCATATGGTTGGGAACAATATCTAGAATATGCCCCATGTCGTTCGCCTGCAAGGTCTTGATGAATGCCAGATACTCCGTCTCGTCCCCGAGCTCGGGGTTCAAGGACGTCGGGTCGGCGATGTCATAGCCGTGCTGGCTTCCGGGGGCGGCTTTGAGGTACGAAGAGGAATAGCAATCGGAAATGCCCAGTTCACGCAAGTAGGGCACGAGCGTCCGCGCATCCTGAAAGGTGAATGAGCGGTTGAACTGTAACCGATAGGTGGAGGAGGGAATACGGGGTAACGCGGATGGCATCATTGCGACACACTGGTCAGCGGGCTACCGGTCGAGAGACGAGTCGAATGCGAAGACCGATGAGGTGACCCCTGGGGAAGCACGACGAGACCGCTCTTACCGACTTGGTAACGCGTCCGGTCCGAATCGGCATTATAGCCGATTTCGTTCCCCGGCGGAACGATGGTAAATCGGTCGGCGATCACGCGTCTGAGCTTGGACTTAGAGCCGACCACCGCGTCGTTCAGAATGATGCAGCCCTCAAGCTGGGCACCCGTTTCAATCGTGACGTTTCGACCGATGATCGATCGACGAATCTCCGCGTCGACGATCCGGGTGCCGGGCCCGATCAGCGCGTCATCAATCCGGGAGCGGATCACGCTGGCGGGCGGGCCGTCGTAACGATCGGTCACGATTGGCCAGTGGTTATTTCGAAGATCGAAGATCGGCGATTCGCCCAGCACGTCCATGTGGGCCTGCCAGTACGCTTCCAGGGTGCCCACGTCCCGCCAATACGCCCGCTCCTCGTACGGTTGAAGGCCTGGCGTGACATTCTGGCAAAAATTATAGGCCAAGACCCGATGAGACGTGATGAGTTGTGACACAATGTCGCGGCCGAAGTCATGAGAGCCGGGGCGATTGGCATCCCGCTCAAGAACCTGAATGAGCAGGTCGGTATTGAACAAATAATTACCCATGGAGGAATACGCCTGCTCGGAATCGTCGGGCATCGGCTTGGGCTGTATCGGTTTCTCTTCAAAGCCGACAATGCGATGGGCATGATCCGCGCCTGGTTCTCGACTGACCTCAATGATGCCGAAGCCCGTCGCCGCTTTGAGCGGCACGGGGAGGGCAGCGACCGTCACGTCCGCTCGGTGGTCCTGATGAAACTGCGCCATCTGGCTGATGTCCATGCGATAAATGTGATCGGCCCCGAAGACGGCCACGAAATCCGGGGCAAAATCCCGAATGAGATTAATATTCTGGTACACCGCGTCGGCATTGCCTTCGTACCAGCCTTCCCGGGATCGCATCTGCGGGGGCACCACCGATACGAAATTCTGCGGCAGCCTGCCCTCGATTCGCCAGGCCCGGCGGACGTGCTCGATCAGGGATTGCGATCGGTATTGGACCAAGACATAGATCGCGTGGATCCCCGAGTTCAAGAAATTACTGAGGACGAAGTCGACGATCCGATACTTGGCTGCGAAGGGGACTGCAGGTTTACTTCGGTGTTCGGTGAGCGGCATCAGCCGTTCGCCTTTCCCGCCGGCCAAAATCATAGCCAGTACGTTGTGTTGACCCATCAGCATGGCAATCTCCTGACGGCGTTCCTCCTGACCCTACACAGGTCTCGTTCATGCATGCAAGCGATAAACCGAATCACCCTATTTTTGGATTCTGACAAAACGGCCAGAAATTGGCGGCGCGCCGGACCTGCTTCCGTACCCTGGCAGGAGCGAATTGGATTGTGCACGAGCCGGAGATCAGGCAAAATTCCCGTAGTGGTTGGACAATTGTAAGTATGACCAAATTGTCTCGGTGAGGACATCTTGTCCTCCGTCATTCCGGCTATTTTCTTTGAATTGATGTGCATGAATCGACCAGTTGGCTGAAATCTCTAGATCTGCAGCAGGTGACTATGCCACTGACATTACAGGATGATATTGAGCGATTAATACGAGCTGAGCACTGGGACCCGTTTTCCATTCTCGGTCCCCACCATGTCACGCAGAAGGGGAAGCCGGCCTTGGTGATCCGCGCGTTTGTGCCGGATGCGGCCGGCGTCTCGGTCATCATGGATGGAAATGATACACAAGCGATGACCGAAGTTCACCATGGCTTTTTTGAAGCCGCTTTCCCTCCGGACGTGCAGGGACGACTGTATCGCCTTCAGGCCACCGAGGCATGGGGAGGGACCACAGACCGCCACGACCCCTATGCGTTTCATAATCTGATCCCTGAGTTCGACCTCCACCTGTTCTCTGAAGGAAAGCTGTTTCGGGCGTATGACGTCCTGGGGGCGCATGTCCAGAGCATCGACGGCGTGACCGGTGTCCGGTTCGCCGTTTGGGCTCCGAACGCCATGCGAGTGAGCGTGGTCGGTGAGTTTAACGGATGGGACGGACGGCGGCATCCCATGCAAAGTTGTGGGGGAACGGGATTATGGGAATTGTTCATCCCGGATATTTCTGAAGGCAGCGCATACAAGTATGAAATTCGGCCGCGCAACCATGAGGTGCCGCTCCTGAAAGCGGACCCCTATGCCTTTGCCGCCGAACTGCGGCCGAAGACGGCCTCGATCATTCATACATTCTCGTATGAATGGCATGATCAGCCATGGATAGAGCGAAGGGGCGTTCGCGATCCGTTGGCTGCTCCGCTCTCGATCTATGAAGTTCATCTCGGATCGTGGATGCGGGCTCCCGAGGAGGGGAATCGATGGCTGACCTATCGCGAACTGGCCGGCAAGCTGGTTCCCTATGTCAAAGACCTCGGCTATACCCATCTCGAGCTGATGCCTGTCACAGAGCATCCCTTCGACGGGTCCTGGGGCTACCAAACGACCGGCTATTTCGCGCCGACCAGCCGTTTTGGACGGCCTGACGACTTCATGGCGTTTGTGGACGCTTGCCATCAGGCGGAGATCGGTGTGATCCTGGATTGGGTGCCCGCGCACTTTCCCGACGATCCGCATGGTCTTGCGTGGTTTGACGGCACGCATCTGTATGATCATGAGGATGCCCGCCTCGGCTATCATCCTGAATGGCATAGCCGCATTTTCAACTTCGGTCGTGTGGAGGTGCGTAACTTTCTCTATAACAGCGCTCTGTTTTGGTTGGAGCGCTATCACATCGATGGTCTTCGCGTGGACGCCGTCGCCTCCATCCTGTATCTGGACTATGCGCGAAAGGCCGGAGAGTGGATTCCGAACCGGTTTGGAGGGAACGAAAATTTAGAGGCGGTCGATTTTCTGAAGGAGTTTAATGCTGTGGTCCATAGAGAACATCCCGGCGTGTTGACCATTGCGGAGGAGTCCACCGCGTGGCCCGGAGTTTCTCGTCCGACGTATGTGGGCGGTCTCGGGTTCAGCCTCAAGTGGAACATGGGATGGATGCACGACACACTCGAGTATTTCAGCCTCGATCCGGTCTATCGCAAGCACCACCAGAACAAGATCACGTTCGGACTCGTGTATGCGTTCAGTGAGAATTTCGTGCTTGTCCTGTCCCATGATGAGGTCGTGCACGGGAAAAAGACCTTGCTTGATAAGATGCCCGGGGATACTTGGCAACGCTTTGCGAACCTGCGCGCCCTGTTTGGATTTATGTACGGGCATCCGGGCAAGAAGATGCTATACATGGGCGGAGAGTTCGGTCAATGGTGGGAGTGGAATCACGACGAGAGTCTCCAGTGGCATCTCCTTCAGTACGAGCCGCATCAAGCCCTTCAGCGTTACGTCAGAGATTTGAACTGGCTGTATCAGAGCGAGCCCGCGCTCTATCAGGTGGACTTTGATTGGTCGGGGTTTCAGTGGATCGATTTCAGTGATGCGGATCAGGCGGTGATTGCGTTCCTCCGTCGCGCAAAAGATCCTGCTCAGAGCATTGTCTGCGTCTCTAACTTCACCCCCGTGCCTCGGTCGGGATACCGAGTCGGTGTGCCGTCCCCCGGCTGGCACCGGGAACTGCTCAACAGCGATGCGGCCCTGTATGGAGGCAGCAATGTGGGCAACGGAGGCGGGGTGCCGGCAGACAGCATCCCCTGGCATGGGCATCCTTATTCTCTGTTGCTCACCTTGCCGCCGCTGTCGGTACTGTTTTTCAAGCCGGCTGGCTGAGATACAGCACCACGGCGTACGGAGGCAACGTCAGCGCTCCGCCGTCCGGCGTGATCACGATTTGTTTTGGCGCAGGATTCCCATTACCGCCAAAGTCCTTGCTCTCGCTCTCCAGGCGCACGCGCCACGTTCCCTTCGGCTCTCGAAGGGTGAGCGCCGTCGCGCGCTGATTGAATCCCAGCACTAACAGCGCGGCCTGGCCCTGAGTGGTCCATCGGTGCAGGACCAGGGTGGCGGCATCCGCATACGCCCATGCCGTAAGCCCATCGCCGGTCATCGCCGGCCCGAGTGCAGGGATCGTTTTGCGCAAACGAATGAGTTCGGCGTACCATCTGAGGGTTGCGGTTTGGCCGGCGTCTTTCGGCATCCCCGGATGAATGCGAGAGCGTTCGAATGTCGCCGGGTCTTGAGGGTCCGGCACGTCCGTCCATCCGAACGCCGCAAATTCTCTGCGCCGTCCCTGGCGCACGGCTTCGACGAGGGCGGGATCTCCATGGTCGATGAAATACAGAAACGGCGCGGTCTCTCCGTATTCTTCTCCCATAAATAGGAGCGGGGTCTGGGGAGCCAGCAGGACAGCCGCGGCGGCCACCTTCAGGGCTTCGACCGGCACGAGGGTGGTCAGACGGTCGCCGAAGGCGCGATTGCCGATTTGATCGTGGTTCTGCGAGCACACGATGAGCTGTGACGGAGGGCGCCGCCGGACAGCGTTCCCGTGGCGCCGTCTTCGATGCGCTGAACGCTGTCCCGAATACACAAAGCCGTCTTTCAGCGCCGTCGCGAGCTGTTCAAGCC
>JBOHOS010000283.1:0-2283 GCA_050731295.1 Nitrospiraceae bacterium
CTCCTCCACCAGCCAATCCATGATGCGTTGATCGAAGTCGTCGCCGCCGAGGTACGTGTCGCCGTTGGTGGATTTCACCTCAAAGACGCCTTCGCCGATCTCGAGAACGGAAATGTCGAAGGTGCCGCCGCCGAGGTCATAGACCGCAATGCGCTCATCTTTCTTCTTGTCGAGTCCGTACGCCAACGACGCCGCAGTCGGCTCATTGATGATACGGAGCACATTAAGGCCCGAGATTTGCCCGGCGTCCTTCGTCGCCTGCCGTTGGCTATCGTCGAAATACGCCGGCACCGTAATGACGGCTTCCGTCACTTTTTCGCCTAAGTAATCTTCCGCTGTTTGTCTCATCTTCTGCAGAATCATGGCGGAAACTTCGGCGGGGCTGTATTGTTTCCCGCGGATTTCGACGTGGGCGTCGCCGTTGCTCGCCTCCACGACCTTGTAAGGAAGACGTTTCATGGCCTCTTGCACCTGGCGGCTGTTGTATTTTCGGCCGATGAGGCGCTTGATGGAAAAGATCGTGTTTTCCGGATTCGTAATGGCTTGGCGTTTGGCAATCTGGCCGACCAGACGCTCCCCTTTATCGGTGATGCCCACGACCGAGGGAGTCGTGCGACCGCCTTCCGCATTGGCGATGACGACGGGATCGCCGCCGCTCATAATAGAGACGCACGAGTTGGTCGTTCCTAAATCGATCCCGATGACTTTACCCATGATGCTCTCCTTCCTCAGTATGAAACATGCGGAGTCTCGCTCGGCGCGCCGCCCGGTTCCGATGACGCGGCGGCAACGGCGACCATGGCCGCGCGCAAGATCCGATCGTGTAATAGATATCCTTTTTGGTATTCCTCAACGACGGTGTTTTCCGCCGCTCCCGCTGTGGGCACATGCGCCACAGCTTGATGCCGGGAGGGATCAAACATGCTTCCCACGCTGCTGATCGGTTTCACACCGAATTTGGCCAGGGTTTCGAGAAATTGCTTCAGGGTTAATTCCACCCCTTGAATCAATCCGTCGCCGCCGGGGATGCTCTTAGAGAATCCGATGGCCCGTTCCAAGTTATCAATGACAGGCAGCAGGTCGTTCAGGAGGTTCTCATTGGCGAACTTCGCCTGATCACGACGATCTCGCTGCGCCAATCGCTTGTAGTTCTCGAACTCGGCCGCGAGGCGAAGATACTTGTCTTGAAGCGCTTGAGCTTCTTCCCGCTTGGCGGCCAGCGCCCCCTCCGCGTCTGTTTCCTCGGATTGGGGGACGGAGGCCCCGTCCGTCTCGCCGGCAGGATCCGCATGCTCTTGGCGATCTAAGTCGCTGATTGTCTGATTGTTTTCCTGTTCGTGGTTCACGAAACCTCCTGATCGACGAGTGAGATAGCCACGAGGCTCATAAAGTCAACCGCGTCACATGATTTTGTTTTGAGTTCTTAGGGTTTTGGATTCCAGGGATGACAACTGTGGCGGAGCAGATGGGGTTGGACGTTCAACAGAGGGGCGAGAAGCGATGGCGAAAGCGCGACGCCGGGCCCAAGCCCGATGTCACTGGTCCCCGCGGGTCCGCCGATAAAGTAACTCCAAACCCTCCAGGGTCAGGAAAGGTCTGACTTCCTGAATCGTGCGGGACTCCGATGCGATCAGGGTAGCGAGTCCACCAGTAGCGATGACCCTGGCTCTTTGGCCCAACTCGGTTTGGATACGGGTGACCAATTCATCCACGAGACCTGCATAGCCAAAGATGAGGCCGGATTGCATGCTGCTGCTCGTATCTTTTCCGATCACGGTCTTTGGACGAACAAGGTCTACTTTGGGAAGTTTCGCGGTGCGTGAGAAGAGCGCATCGGCCGCAATGCCGAGTCCCGGAGCGATCACACCTCCCAAATACTCGCCGGACTGGGTCACGGTACAAAATGTGGTGGCGGTGCCGAAATCGACAATGATGAGTGGGCCCTGGTAGCGGGCGTAAGCGGCAGCGGCATTCACGATCCGGTCACTTCCGATTTCACTCGGATTCGGATAGTTGAGTGTCAATCCCGTATCGAGGTCGGCCGAGACAATCAGCGGGAGCTGGTGAAAATACGCCTCGATCATTTGTTCGAACGTGCCGGTCAGGGATGGGACGACGCTGGAAAGGATCGCGCCCGTGATACGGTCCGCCGTAATCCCGGCCGTTTGCAAAATCCCAAGAAACAGATGGCCATATTCATCGACGGTCTTTGAGGAATCGGTCGCAATCCGCCAGTTGTCCTTGAGCGATCCCTGGTCGTAGATTCCCCAGACGACATTAGAG
>JBOHOS010000284.1:0-6458 GCA_050731295.1 Nitrospiraceae bacterium
TTTCCTGGGCGATTTGCTGCCGCTTGGCTTCCGGAAGATGCTCGAGCGTCCGCATGTTGTGAAGACGGTCGGCCAGCTTGATGAGGACGACACGAATGTCGTCCGCCATCGACAAGACCATCTTGCGAAAATTTTCGGCCTGCTTTTCTTCGTAGTTTCGAAACTTGATCTTGCCGATTTTGGTGACGCCGTCGACCAGCCGAACGATATCTTTCCCGAACAGTTGTTCGAGCTCATCCGGTGTCGCGAGTGTGTCTTCCAGCGTATCGTGCAGCAAGCCCGCCACGATGGCGGTGACATCGGATCGCAGCGACGTCAGGACACCCGCCACGGCGAGAGGATGTTGGAGATAGGGTTCTCCCGACTGCCTGGTCTGGCCTTCATGCGCTTTGGCGGAGAAGTCGTACGCCCGGCGCACCAGATCCGTCTCCGCATCCGGGTTGTAGCTTTGCACACGCTTGATCAACTGATCGATATGCGTAATGGTGTCGTACGGCATCGCTACTCGGGCCGGGTCACGTGTACATCCCGGATTTTGAGCTGAATCCGATCGAGCCCATTCCACCGCTGCAATTCGGGCATAAAGGCGAGATCGATGGATTGTCCGCGCGAAATTCCCTGGCCGGCCAAGGCGCCCATCCGAAACCCGATGCTCTCGAACGGAAGAGAATGCGTGTGCCTCACGGTCAGTTTGAGATGGCGATCCCCGACCACGCGAGACTCTAAAACGTTCAGATTCCGCACCGCAAACGTCGGTTCCGGATTGCCGGCCCCAAAGGGATGGAGCCGATCCAATTCACGGATGAGTCGCGGCGCGATATCGAGGAGACTGACCTCCGCATCCACATGCAGCACCGGATCATGGGGTTGCCCGCCGGACCACCCGTTGACCGCGTCCGTAAAGCGCGTCAAGAACTCCGGCAGGTGAGCTTCGCGGATGGTCAGGCCGGCGGCATTGGGATGGCCTCCGAACCCCTCCAACAGGTCGCTGCACTGGACAAGCGCCTGATAGAGATCAAAGCCCGGAATGCTGCGCGCCGAACCCCTTCCGATGCCGTGTTCATCGACCGCGACCACGACCGCAGGGCAATGATAACGTTCGACGAGTCGAGCGGCGACGATCCCGACTACCCCGACATGCCAATGCTGCGCCCATACGACGAGCGCGGCGGGAGCGTGGGACAGTGCCCATCCCATGGGAAGAGAGCCTGTCTTGGCAGGCGTGGGGCCGGGCGGGTGAAATGACGCTTGGGATTGAATGGCTGCAATGACGCCTGAGGCCCGGGGGTGTGATTGCGCGATCGTCGCTTTTGCCAGCGCATCGGACGTCATGTCCTCCTCCAAGCGCTGCCGGTCGCGGTTCAACTCCTCCAGCCGGCCGGCCAGGTTGCCGGCTTCTGCGTCTGATTCCGTCGTCAGCAAACGCACACCCGCCGCCGCATGCGCAAGCCGCCCTGCGGCATTGATCCGTGGCGCGAGCCGAAAGGCTACAACGTCGCTCGTACACAGCCCATCCACGCCTGCCGCCTGTTTCAGCGCCCGAATGCCGCATCGCGCACCCCGCGAGATCAACGACAACCCATCGCGCACAAGGCGCCGGTTCTCATCCTGTAACGGCACGATATCCGCAATGGTGGCCAATGCCACCAAATCGAGTAATGAATCCGGCTCGCAGCCGGCATCGCCGTATTTGGTCCGATAGGCCGTCACCACCTTGTATGCTAATCCCGCCGAGCAGAGTCCGGTGAATGGATACCGGGAGCCGGCTCGGTGAGGATTTAGCGCGAGCGCAGGCGGGAAACGGGTTCCGCCCTGATGGTGGTCGGTAATAATGACATTCATGCCCAGCCTGTTGGCCGCCTCGACCTCATGATGCGATGTGGTCCCGCAATCGGAGGTCACCAGCAGAGTCACGCCCTCGGCAGCCAGGCGATGGATGGCGGCTTCATTCAGCCCGTAGCCTTCTCGAAGACGGTCAGGGATGTACCAGCATGCATTCGCGCCGGCCCGGCGGAAAAAGGTGACATACAGGCTTGTCGCCGACATGCCATCGACGTCGTAATCACCATAAAAACAGATCCGCTCTCCTGATGTGACCGCCCGGTTCAAACGGTCAATCGCTTGTTCCATGTCGGGCAGCAAAAATGGGTCTCGGACACCGGCATAATCCGACGACAACCAATGGTCGGCCTGTTCCTTGGTCGTAATCCCACGCGCAAGGAAAACCGACGCGGTAATGGGAGAGATGGACAGCATCGCCGCTAATGCGAATTGTTCGTCGCGATTCACTTCACGAACAATCCATCGCCTCTTGACCATTTGCCTCCTGCGGCTGGCGTCCAGGCGGACCACATTCACAAGACTTTGAGATTTCAGCGGAATACTAGTCTCAAGGCCAGGCTTTGTCAAACAAGAGACATTCGCACGGGTTCGACCCTTCGGCATACCCGGATCGACCTGCAGCCGTCGATACCGACGAATTAGAGATGGTCGTTGCTACGTAGTGAAGGCGCCGGGCGTAGGAGGGGAAGGAGGCAGATCACGAGGTGGGGGCTTATTCCCCACCTTTTTGGACATAGTTCTTGACGAACTCTTCGGCATTCTCTTCCAGGACGTCATCAATCTCATCGACCAACTTATCGATATCCTCTTTCAGCTTCTTTCCGGTTTCGACCACCTTTGGATTCGGCTTCGCCTCTTCTTTTGTCTGCGTGTCCTTTTTTGATTCCGGCCTCCTCTCCTGTTTTTCCATCGGAGTCCCTCCTCACAGTTCGAACACCAGTACGATTTCATGATCTCACCTTAAGATATACTCCACGGTCTCTCACAGCGTCAAGCAAGACCAAGGTCCAAGGCAGTTTCCTCTGGTGACAATCAGCGAGCGATGAGCGACACGATCAATAGGGCGACAATATTAATGACCTTGATCATGGGATTGATGGCCGGGCCTGCCGTATCCTTGTACGGATCGCCGACGGTGTCCCCCGTGACGGCCGCTTTGTGTGTCTCACTCCCCTTTTTGCCTTGCTCCTCGATGAACTTCTTGGCATTATCCCACGCCCCGCCGCCGCTGGTCATCGAGATGGCGACAAACAGTCCGGTCACGATGCTCCCGACCAGTACGCCGCCCAATGCTTGCGGTCCCAGGATCACGCCGACAACGATGGGCGAGAGCACAGGGATGAGCCCGGGGATCATCATCTTCTTGATTGCAGCTTGCGTCACGATATCCACGCACGTCGCGTAGTCAGGTTTTCCCGTCCCTTCCATAATGCCCTTAATGGTGCGGAACTGCCGCCGAACTTCCTCCACGATGAGTCCGCCGGCTTGACCGACGGCTTTCATGCACATGGAGCCGAAGAGAAACGGCAACATTCCGCCGAGAAAGAGACCGACCAACACCAAAGGATTTGACAGGTCAAACCCGCTGCTCTGGCCTTCCCCTGCTACCGCTCGGGCATACTCTGCGAACAGGACCACCGCCGCCAACGCGGCCGATCCGATCGCATAGCCTTTCGTCACCGCCTTGGTCGTATTCCCAACCGCGTCGAGCGGGTCCGTGATATTCCGCACATCCTTCCCAAGGTGCGCCATTTCCGCGATGCCCCCGGCATTATCGGTGATCGGCCCGAAGGCATCGATCGCCACCACGATACCGGCCATCGACAGCATGGACACGGCCGCGACCGCGACGCCATAGAGCCCGCCTGCCGCCGCGCCCCCACAGATCCAAAAGCTCGCCAAGATCGCCGCCGCAATCACGACCACCGGCCACGCCGTCGCCTGCATCCCGACCGCAAGGCCGGCGATAATATTCGTCGCGTGTCCGGTCTCGCTGGCCTTCGCGATTTCCTTCACGGGCGAGTAGCTTTTTGAGGTGTAATAGTCGGTGATGAACACCAAGGCCAGCGTCACGGCGAGGCCGATCAGCGCGGCGATATAATAGCTCAGACCGCTGACTCCTCCGACCCCCTCCATCATCTTCACCGTAATGGGATAGAAGGCGACGGCCGCAATGCCTCCCGCGACAAAGAGTCCTTTATACAGAGCGGACATGATCTCACCGCCCGGGCTGACTTTCACGAACAGAATGCCGATGATCGTCGCCAGAATGGTCAGGCCGCCCAATGCGAGCGGATACAGGATCGGTTCCGCCTGGCCTCTAAACATGGTGAAGGCCAGCACCATGGCCGCCACGGTCGTGACGGCATAGGTTTCAAAGAGGTCGGCGGCCATGCCGGCGCAGTCGCCCACGTTATCGCCGACGTTGTCCGCGATCACGGCAGGATTCCGCGGATCATCTTCCGGAATGCCCGCTTCCACTTTGCCGACCAGATCGGCTCCCACATCAGCCGCCTTGGTAAAAATACCGCCGCCGACCCGCGCGAACACCGAAATGAGACTGCCTCCGAATCCGAGACTCAACAGGGCATGAATGGCTTTTTCCTGACCGACGATCCCCGACGCGATCGTGTAGAAGCCCGTCAACGCCAACAGCCCAAGCCCGATCAGCAGCAGGCCGGTGACCGCCCCGCCCCTGAAGGCCACCGTCAATGCGGCATTCAATCCCTGATGCGCGGCCTGCGCGGTGCGCACGTTGGCCCGCACGGCGATATACATGCCGACATAGCCGGCGATCGACGAGGCCACGGCGCCGATCAGAAACCCGATCGCCGTGACGAGCCCGAACTTATCGGACCAGAGTCCGGCCGCCCACAGCACAACGAACAACACCACTGCCACCGCCCCGATGGTTCGGTATTGGCGGTTGAGATAGGCGGAGGCTCCTTCTTGGATGGCCTGAGCAATGCGCTGCATTTCCTTATTCCCGGCATCCAACCGAAAGACCCAGAACGTTAAATACAAACCGTAGCCGATGCCGGCTAAGGATGAAGCGATTGCGAACACAATCACACCCGTCGAAAGATCCACAGAAGAACCTCCTAATCCGGTTGCACCAGAGCCGTGGTGAGGCAGTCCTCACGCTCGCATGCAGAGTCCATCTCCACAAGTCTCTGAAATTATTTCAATAGATACGCCTCAAGGCCGCACATTGTATACATGGAAAGGTGAATGATCAAGACGAAACGCCATAGAACGATGCGTAAACACCATCGAATTCAAGCCACGGAGACAGAGCACCTCCGACCACCGTGACGCTTCCTCATCCGAGCATTCAGCACATCTCGCCACCACTGTACTGCCACCCGCCGCCGATTATTCGGCATCTGCCGACATCTCGGCGCACACTTCCGTCAGTTCCCTTACAGTGGTGAAAGCGCACGATGCCGCGCGGACAAGATCGCGTTCATCTGGCCTCGTTCAACCTTGGAACGTCCTTTGCGTTGAATCAGGAACCGCCGAGCGAGATCGCATCGGTCGCAGTAGATGCACGGATCATCTTCTGCTGAGGTTATCGATGCTGAAGCCGACGAAATCGTTCTATTTGTAAGATCAATGGCTTTTTGAAACTTGGCTTGGGAGAGGTGAACTATGAGTGTGCAAACTGTCGAACTGCCGACTTCGAATTCTATTGGCGAGGCGGACATCCGCGCCCTTTATCAACAACTCATGGACGGATGGAATCGGAGCAGCGGCGAGGCCTTCGCGGCTCCGTTCACCGAGGATGGCGATTTCATCGCGTTCGATGGAACGCATGTCAAAGGTCGCCACGTGATTGCTTCGGTCCACCAGCAACTCTTTAAGACATATCTCAAAGGAACGCGTCTGGTCGGTCAGGTGACAAGCGTCCGGTTTCTGAGAGAGGATGTCGCCCTGGTGCATGCAAACGGTGGAACAGTGATGGCCGGCAAATCAGCCCCGTCACCTGAGCGAGACTCGATCCAAACACTCGTCGCCGTGAAACAAGATGGCGAATGGCGCCTGGCCGCATTTCACAATACCCGGGTTCGACCCATAGGCCGGAACGTTGGAGGGACGTTCGTGTGGATGCTCTCGGACTGGCTCTGGA
Organism: Nitrospiraceae bacterium; assembly: GCA_050731295.1. Lineage (GTDB taxonomy): Bacteria > Nitrospirota > Nitrospiria > Nitrospirales > Nitrospiraceae > JBOHOS01. Next base: position 5,972 of record JBOHOS010000284.1, read on the forward strand.
AAATGTTTGGCCCAAAGAAATGAGAGGACCGGACTAGTTCGGATCAAAACTCACGCGTGAGGAGAGTTGAGAAATGTCGTTCGCGAACATTCTGCTGTGGCTGTTTGTCATGAACCTCGGCATTGCCATCGGCGCCGGCCTCTATGAACAAAGGATCATTCTTCCCCGGTGGTTTAGCATGTCGCCGGAGTCCGGGTTTCGAGTGAACAGCGAAGCCATGCGGCGGACCGACTCGGGTCGGAAATTCTGGGCCTATGTCACCACAGGTCCGCTCACTCTACTAACGTTGGCAAGTCTCGTCGTTGCTTGGCAATCGCACAGCCCGATGCGTGAGTGGTGGCTCGGTGCGGCTGTGATGACCCTCATGGAAAGGATCGGGACATTTTCATATTTCATTCCAACGGCGCTCAAACTCATGCGCGCGGAGACCCTACCGGAAACGAAGGTCGAGGCCATGGCGTGGCAGTGGGTTCATCTGAACTACGTC
>JBOHOS010000285.1:0-2948 GCA_050731295.1 Nitrospiraceae bacterium
GTCTAAGTCCAAAGAAATCAGCACTGATTGGGGCACAGTATGGTTGGTCTGAGTAATGACGACATCATTGGGGAAATCCTGTTCACTCAGTCGCGCAAGCGCCGTCTTGCCGAGCAGAGAATTGTGAAGGCGGATGACCACCCGGTCGGGCTTCGTCTGACGGTTCTGCGTGAACGTGACGCTGCGTTGCAGATCGAACACTAGGCGTGTATGGTCGGGAAACGGCACCACTCGGACGTCCTGCACGATGGTCGGGACGCTGACCGAGCGATTGGGACTCTTTCTTTTTTTTCTGACGTGATGACCGGGGGCGGCAGCCTTCTGGCTTTCTTGTGAAAAATGCGGCGGAGCGGCGTCGGCAAAGCCGGCATCGATGGGGGAAATGCCGAACAGGCATACCGCTAGGAAGAGCCGAAGGCTTTCGCGGAAGAGTTTCATAGAGATGGCGTCTTGCCGAACTTCACGGTTGTCTCAGATGGGATCATTCTTGTCAAGAGAAACCCCGCGGAGAAAAGATGTCCGCGCGGCGGCTCGGCTTCGTGAACGGCCGATCACCATGGCAAAAAGATGTCGGGGTTCATGAGCGTGCATCTCATCATTGACGGGTACAATCTGCTTGGAACGCAGGGGCAGGCCGACCTCGGATCCGAGGCGCGCGAAAATCTTCTTCGTGACCTGATGGCGTACCGGCAACGGAAAGGCCATCCCATCACCGTTGTCTTCGACGGCTGGCGGCAGAGTCTTGGCACCGAACGGCACGAGCATCGAGCCGGTGTGCACGTCGTGTATACCAAGAAAGGCGAGCGGGCGGATCAGGTGATTCAGCGGTTGGCCATGGAGTATGGGCACGATTGCGCGGTCGTCTCCTCGGATCGTGAGGTGGCCGATTTTGCCAGGGCGCACGAGGCGTTTGTGCTCGGAGCGGCGGAGTTTGAATCGAGGCTTCGAGCGGAGGGGAAGGGTGCGGCGCGGTCTGCTGCCGTTCCATCGAGGAAAGGATCGGACGAAGACGACCGTCCCCACTTTCGGCCGGAGAAGAAAGGGAATCCACGAAAATTGCCGAAGGCGATCCGAAAACGCAATCGCCAACTCAGGAGATTTTGACTGTCGGTCAGCACGAGCGCAGCGACGAGCCGGACCGGTTTACCAACGAGTTCAGCACATCGAACCGGTCGCGCAAAGTATGGGCGATGTCATGCGCGCACTCGCCGGGATTGTTCCACTCCGCAAGAATCTTCTCGATGATCGTCAGGCAGATGCCCAACTCCATCAGCGCGATCCGCCGCTCTTCGTCAGTGTAGACACTCATGCTCGACGACTCTCCAGCCGACATCTGCAGCATGTCGCATCAGGCATACATTGAACAACTATGCTGAAGGAGCGGAGAAAAATCCGAAAGGTGGTATATATACGTATTCTAAATGTGGTGGGCGCAGAGCCTACATTGCGCCTTCGTATCCGGCTCAAGGAGCATTGTCGTGAAGCCGAGTCAATCTAAAGAGGCGGTGGGCATTGTCCGACGTCACCCTGCCAATGTCCTCTGCGGAAGTGGCTGTCGAAGAGCCGCGTATCTCCGCGATCTTTTCTGCAACCAGCCGCACATTCGCCGGCTCATTGCGCTTGCCGCGATGGGGGACAGGGGCTAGATAGGGACAGTCGGTTTCAATGAGCATGCGGTCGAGCGGGATGGTTTTGACAATGTCCCGCAACATGGCCGCATTCTGAAATGTGATGACGCCTGAAAATGACAGGTAGAAACCCAGATCCAGCGCGTCCTTTGCCAACCAGGCATCGCCGGAAAAACAGTGGAAAACGCCGCCGACGTCCGCTGCATTTTCCTCTTTCAAAATCGTGATCGTGTCATCCTGAGCTTCGCGTGTATGGATCACGAGCGGAAGATGGAGTTCACGCGCCAGGCTCACCTGCTCTCGGAAGCGGTCTCGCTGCTGTTTCGGCGCGGAGTGGTTGTAATGATAGTCCAGCCCGATCTCGCCGTAGGCGACCACTTTGGGATGCCGGGCCAAGCGGCGTAGTTCGTCGTACCAATCGTCCGCGATGTGCTTGGCCTCATGGGGATGTACGCCGATCGTCGCGTAGACATTGGTATATCCGTCGGCCAAGGCCACTGCCGACCGGCTGGTGTCCAGGTCGCAGCCGATCGTCACGAACGTCCGGACTCCGGCTTCGCGCGCACGGGCCATCATCGCCTCCCGGTCGGCGTCGTAGCGCGGATCGTCGAGATGCGTGTGGGTGTCAATCAGCATGATATACGGCCTTCATCCAAGAATAGTGCTGACGGTCGGGCAACCGAGACGCGCGCTCTGTGGAAAGCTATCCGATAGTCACCGCGCCATGGTTGTCGCAATGGGCGCCATGCTGGTAGTGGAGGTGCCCGTGCACCACATAATCGACGTGGTCGCCGTGCGGGACAGGCTGATGCCCGCACTCAGGGTGATGTCGATGTCCATTGTCATGGCCTTCACAGGCGTGATCCGACGTGCACGCGGCAGGGTTGCTCGGGCCGACGGCGAGCGCATGCTCGTCCACATGATCGCCGTGGACGTGATGCATGTGGCCGTCATGCAGATAGTCCGTATGCTCTTCATGAGCAATAGTCTTGTGCCCGCAGCCTGCGCCATGGGTATGGTCATGAGCGTCGTGAATCGTATGTTGAGCCATGATGCACCTCTATTGGGCGCACTCTATCAGGTTTTCTTATCACGGGTCGAGCCTACGAAGTGTCGATATCGCAATCAACTCACCGAGAAAGAGAACGCCTATGCAGCCCGTGCCGGTAACAGCGGTATCCGGATTCTTTGGGACAGGCAAAACCTCCCTGTTGACTCATGTGTTGGAGAGCACCGAGGAACACATGATGGTGACGATCGTTCATTGACAAGGATTTAAATCCTGTGCTAAAAGCGCCGCGCTTATGATTCGTGCTCCTC
>JBOHOS010000286.1:0-1646 GCA_050731295.1 Nitrospiraceae bacterium
AGCTTGGTCTGGTCGGGGCGAGAGGATTTGGCCTCCGGCCCGGCGACCTCGCTACCAGTCGCCTCAGAAGGCGACTTTTTCCTTCTACGGTCGGCGCTCGGTCGCTTCAAATCCTTTTTCATTGGTCGGGGCGAGAGGATTTGAACCTCCGACTCCCGCGTCCCGAACGCGGTGCGCTACCAGGCTGCGCTACGCCCCGATCTCTACGGCCTGCTCATGGGATCAGCGGTTCATACCGCAGGCCGTGCGCTTCAGCCACACCCTGGCACGTGATCCGTCCCTCGGTCACATTCACACCCTTTGCCAGGCCGTGGTCTGAAGAAATTGCCTGCTGCACGCCGGCTGAAGCTAAGCGGACTATAAAGGGAAGCGTCGCGTTGGTCAAGGCCAAAGTCGATGTGCGCGGCACGATGCCGGGCATATTGGCGACTCCATAATGCAGCACACCATCAACCTGATAGACGGGATCGGAATGACTGGTCGGGCGAATGGTGTCGATGCAGCCGCCTTGATCGACCGACACATCCACGACCACCGATCCCGGCTGCATGCGAGCAATGATCTCCCGCGACACGAGCCTCGGCGCCTTCGCTCCGCGCAGGAGGACCGCGCCGATGACAAGGTCTGCCTGTTGCACCTTCTCATCAATCCAACCTTGATGGGAAGCTTGCGTCACGATCCGGCCGTGATAGAGATCGTCCAAATACCGAAGCCGCTCCAGGTCCAGATTGAACACGGTCACCTGCGCGCCCATGCCGACGGCGACCCGCGCAGCGGCGCTGCCGACGATACCCGCGCCGAGGATCACGACATTCGCCGGTGACACGCCGGGGACCCCCGCGAGCAAAACGCCGCGCCCGCCCTGCGTGCGCTCCAGATACCGCGCGCCGATCTGGACCGACATACGCCCGGCGATTTCGCTCATCGGCCAGAGCATCGGCAAACTGCCGTCTCTCAACTCGGTCGTCTCATACGCAATCGCAGTGACCTGCGCGTCCACGAGCGCCCGTGTCAATTCCACAGACGCCGCGAGATGCAGGTAGGTGAACAGCGTTTGACGAGGTCGCACCAGCCGGTATTCCGATGGGAGAGGTTCTTTGACCTTGACAATCAGCTCCGCCTCTTGGAAGACCTGCGCGTGGGAATCCGCCACGCGCGCGCCGGCTTTGCGATAATCCTCATCGGAGAACCCGCTGCCGTCACCCGCCGTTGATTCCACCCAGACCGCGTGGCCCGCGGCGCACACGGTCCGCACGCCGTCGGGGGTCATGCTGACGCGATACTCGTGATCCTTGATCTCTTTCGGCACTCCGATAATCATGGCGTGTCTCGTCGGTTGCTTCCCCGCTCTTCTCCGTCAGGCGTCCCCCAGCGCATTATACCCATTTCTCGGTTCTCTTGTGATCGCCTGCGCCGATCGAGACGGTGCCATTGACCGCTTCCTTGCTGGACAGCCCGCGAAACGATGGTGTAAGATTTGCTTTCTTCACGAGGCCACACTATGTCGGTCGATCTCGAGCCACAGTTTTCAGCAGGCCAGTGCGATGGATGCGGCACGGAGCGGGGACCGTTGATGAAGCTTTCAATGGGCAAAGATTTTTTTGGCCGATCGTATGACCGGCTGTCTCCTTCTTTTGATCAAAGTC
>JBOHOS010000287.1:0-9178 GCA_050731295.1 Nitrospiraceae bacterium
GTCACTCTTGCGACTGATCTTGTCGATTTCATCGATGTAGACAATGCCCCGCTCAGCGCGTTCCACGTCGTAATCCGAGGCCTGAAGCAGCTTGAGAATGATATTTTCCACATCTTCGCCGACATACCCGGCTTCGGTGAGGGTGGTGGCATCCGCGAGCGTGAACGGGACGTCGAGATAGCGCGCCAGCGTTTGCGCCAAGAGCGTCTTGCCGGTGCCGGTGGGGCCGACGACGAGGATGTTGCCCTTGTGGAGCTCGATGTCATCCACCTCGTTGGCGGAGATTCGCTTATAGTGGTTGTGTACGGCAACCGAGAGGATTTTCTTGGCCCGGTCTTGGCCGATGACGTATTGATCCAGATGATGCTTGATCTCGGCGGGCTTACGGAGCTTGGAACAGATTTCCTCTTTGGCTTCTTCCCAGTCTTCCGCAATGATGTCATTACACAGATTGACGCACTCATCGCAGATATATACGGTGGGACCTGCGATCAGCTTTCGGACTTCATCGCGGCTCTTTCCACAGAAGGAACATCGCAGATGCCGGTCCATCTTTTCCTGTTTGGGCATGTCGCCTCCCCTACTCCTAACTCCTACTTCTCCTTCCCGTCCTTCACATGCTCCTTCGAACCGTGCTCTTTGATCAGTTCTTTCACGATCTTCGGCGGGCGAGTGATGACCTCATCAATCAGACCGTACTTCTTCGCCTCCTCACCCGACATGAAATAATCCCGTTCGGTGTCGTGCGCGATCTTATCAAGCGGCTGGCCCGTATGTTTGGCCAAAATCTCATTCAGCCGCTCCCTGATCTTGAGGATCTCCCTGGCATGGATATCAATCTCGGTCGCCTGTCCCTGAAAACCGCCCATGGGCTGATGAATCATGACACGGGCATTAGGCAAGGCAAATCGCTTGCCTTTGGTGCCGGCCGCCAGCAAGAGCGCTCCCATGCTCGCCGCTTGGCCAAGACAAATGGTATTGATCGCTGGCTTGACATACTGCATCGTGTCATAGATGCCGAGCCCCGCGGTCACGCTTCCGCCGGGGGAATTGATATACAGGTTCACGTCCTTTTCCGGATCTTCAGCCTCCAGGAAGAGGAGCTGCGCGATGATCAAATTGGCAAAGATATCATCGATCGGCGCTCCCAGGAAAATGATGCGGTCTTTGAGCAGGCGAGAGTAGATATCATACGCCCGTTCGCCTCGGTTCGTCTGCTCGATTACGATCGGCACCAACATAGCATCTGTCCTTTCTCTTCATCATCCTTCAGTCGCTCATCTTACCACATTTCGTCCGCATTTCAGCCCAATTCGGCGCGCCGCATTCACTACCGTTATCAGGCGATGGCCTCTGCCGACGGTGGCTCTTCACCCCTTGTTGGTCTTCCCATTATCCTTGGATGACCGCATGCCGGTAGACGAAGTCTAGGGATTTATCGGCGAGGATACGGCTTTTGAGTTCTTCGGCCATTTCTTCGCCGCCCGCCTGAAACATGCGCCGAATCTCTTCGGGCGAGATTTTCAATGCGGCAGCCAATCGCGCAAGCTCCGCCGAGATATCCTCTTCGTCAACATGGAGGCCTTCTTTTTCGGCAATCGCTTCGAGAATGAGACCGACCTTCACGCGTCGCTTGGCTTCCGGCAGAGACTCCTCGCGTAGTTTTTTGATCTCGTCCTGATGCTTCAAGGGATCGTCAAGTTCCAATTTCTGCCGGCGCCGCGCATCCACGTGCTGTTGAATCATCGCCGAGAGTTCCCGTTCCACCAAGGTCTCCGGGATGTCGAAGTGATGGGTTTCGACCAGCCGCTTGAGAATGGTGTCCTTATAGGTTTCTTCGACATCTTTTTTCAGCGCTTTCTCCAATTCACTCCGCAGCTTTTCATTCAGCTCCTCCAGCGAGCCGTACGGGCCGCAGTCCTTGGCGAATTCATCATCGAGCGGCGGCAACTTCTTGTGCTTGACACCCTCGACCTTGATTCGGAAGACGACCGTTTTGCCGGCGAGGCGCGTGTCAGGATGGTTTGCTGGATAGGGCTGGGAGACCTCCACCAGGTCACCTTCCCTCTTACCGATCACCTGCTCATCGACTTCCACCCCGAGAACGGACGCTTTCGAGCCGACCTTGTGCAAATGTCCCGACTTCTTGGCGCCCTCCACCGCCACGGATTCGAGAAACCCTTCCGTCTCCAATACCGCGTAATCGCCTTCCGCCAGCGCGGCGCCGGCTGGCGCGGGGTGAAGCTGCGCTTGCTGTTCGCGCAGGGCATCGAGTGCGCGGGTCACTTGCTCGTCCGTGACGGTTCGCTTATCCGGCTTGAGGGAAATCGGGTTCGGCGCCTTGTAATCCCGCAGCTCGAATCTGGGCTTAATCTCGACGGTCGCGGTGAAAGAAAAGGAGGCGTTTTTCTTGATCTTGACTCGCTCTAGCGGCGGCACTTCCACGAGCACCGGGACGATCCCGGCCTCGCGAACGGCCCGTTGGTAATAATCCGGGACCAACTTGCGCACGACATCGTCTTCGATGGCCTTGGCATACCGCTTTTCGAGAAGCGCCAGGGGTGCTTTTCCGGGCCGAAAGCCCGGGATCTGAACCTGCCGGTTGAGTTCCGCATAGGCTTGCGCGAAGTGGCGATTAACCTCGTCCTCCGGGATTTCAATCTTCAGCGCGCGCCTGCTGGGGCCGAGTTCTGTGACTTCTAATTTCATGGTCATTCCTACGCTGCCCGTGTCTCGCTCGGATAAGGAGAGGCAGATCCTGAAGTTTAAGGAGGTGTTCGCAACTGACGTCGTGACCGGAGGTTGGTGCGAGAGGGGGGACTTGAACCCCCACGGTTTCCCACGAGATCCTAAGTCTCGCGCGTCTGCCAGTTCCGCCACTCTCGCGCTGAGCCTTGAGTAGATTCGGAACTTCCGAACACTGCACCGACACGTAGGTTGTAGTCCGCTCGCCCTCTTCCTGTCAAGATGAACGATCGCGTGACAAGCTGCCGGCAATCCCGCAGCGCATGAACTTACGCTGGCGATACGACAGTGACCTCGGTATACTGAAATTGTCATAGAAGCCACCACCAAAGCGATACCGGGGTCAAGGACGGTGTCAACTGGTCCATCGGGCCGGTCGAAGCATGGCTTCTCCTTCCGTTCATGCCGACATGAGATCACATGAATAAGATGAATTCAGAGACCGGAGGTGCATTATGGTGACACGCGGAGTGTTTCTCGCGATAGGAGCCATCTGGCTGTTGCTGTGTTGGGTTCCGCCGGAGCCGAGCTGGGGCTATCGAGAATACTTTACCCCCGAGCAAAAGGATCAACTGTCCAAGGTGCAGACCGTCCTCGTGGAAGCGATCGTCATTTCGGATAAAGGCACGGTGTTGCCGGATGCTTTCGTCGAAACCGTCAGCCCGCGTCTCCAGGAACTGGGGTACGCCGTCGTGACGAATGCTTCTCAACCGCATGATGTCCTCTTCAGAATCAAATGCGAGCAACGCAAGACGTGGGAGGGCACTACGCCCTCAGGTGGCGATGCCGATTTGCCCGATTCTCCGTCCCGCGTCTGGAAAGGGCCTGCCTGCCAACTGAACTATTTCCTGGGCGGCACCAAGATCAAATGGCAAAAGGAAGTGAGAACCGACTTTCCTGACGCAGCCGAAGCGGCGCAGGCTGCCTCTGCCGGCGATCCCGGCGCTTTTGCCATGGCCAAGCTGAACGAAAAGCTTGAGCAATATGACTTTCCCGTTTTGTTAGCAGCCGAATGGGGACAAGCGGACCGGCTTCTGAAAGTCTTGGATGCCTCGAGTACGACACAGATGCGAAAACTGAAGGTCATCTCCCTTCTCGGCGAGATGCAGGCCGACGAGGCATTTCCCAAATTGAAGGAGGCGCTGAAGGACACAAATCTCGCCAAGCAGGCCGCCGTATCGCTCGGAAATGTCGGAAAAGAAGGAATCCCGATCCTGATTGACATGTTGAAGACCTCCAAAGACCCGGAACTGCAGGCTGCGGCGGCCAAAGGGTTAGGGCAAGTCGGCGGTATCAACGGCGATGCCACGGTCATTCCACCTCTCTTGGACATGCTGTTCAAACCGGATCTTAATATTGCCGTCAGAACCGAGGTGGTGTGGGCGCTCGGGAAAATGCCGGATAAACGGGCCATCGAACCGCTGCACAAGCTCGACCGGGAACTTCAGGCCATACGGAGCGATGACCCCGCCTTCAAGAAATTGAAGGAGGCGGCCTTCTGGTCGCTCAAAATGACCGACACGGAACTTTCTTCCGAAAATCCGTAATCGCTCTGGAGCTCGTGCGCGTCATGGCGGGAGCGGAACGAGCGAAGTCGCTGCATGGCGAGCCTTGTATAGGATTCAAGGAGAATCGCGGACGGCTCTGAAGATACCGTTCGCGTATAGGCGGAGCGGTGATATACTCCTGACAGCATTTCACCCAGGAGGAGAGAAGACATGAGCGTGCTTTCTCGCAGACGGTTTCTCCAGCTCTCGGCGCTGGCCGGCGGCGCGCTGGCTAGTGGACATGTTCTCGATCGCACGCGTGGTCTTTCTTCCCTCGCGAGCCTGGCCGACGCGGCCGAACCGGCCAAATCCGGCGAGCCGATTAAAATCGGCATTCTCGATCCTCTTTCCAGCCCTTACAAAACATCGTCCATCCACGATGTCCATGGCGCCACGGTGGCCGTGGATCTGTATAACAAGCGCGGAGGAGTTCTCGGCCGTCCGATCAGCATTCTTGAAGCCGACGATGCCTCCAACGCGCAGACGGCCGTCAAGATGGCGACCAAGTTCATTAAGGACGATCGAGTCGATTTCCTCATGGGCTGCTTTAACGGCGATGTGGCGCTGGCCGTGGCGGAGGTGGCCAGCCGCGAAAACAAGCTCTTCATGGTCACCGCGGCCCATATCATGGACCTCAGCGGCGCCCGCTGCGACCCTCACACCTTCGTGTTCATGCCGAACGCCCGCATGATGGCGCAAGCCGTGACGCCGCACATTATCAAGGCGTACGGCAACCGGTGGTACATGGTGACCGCCGAGACGATCGACGGAAAGTCGACTCTCGAAGCGATGACGGCGGCTCTCAAGGCCCAAGGCGGCGAGGTGATCGGCATGACCACGACTCCGTTTGGGGCCACAGACTTTACCGCCGTCCTCACGGAAGCCAAGACCGCGAAGCCCCATGCCGTCATTCTCAATCTGTACGGATGGGACCTTGTCAACGCACTCAAGACCTACGCTAAATTGGAACTGGCCAAAGAAAAGATTGGTGTCGGAGGGATGATCGCAGGCGAGCAGATCGGCCGGCCGCTCGGCTATGCCAATAATGCCGGCATCTGGGGGCTCATTTGGGATCCGAAGATTAATACGGACAGCTCCAGGCGATTTATCCAGGGTGTGATCGACAAGTACAACCACACTCCCACATCACGCTGTTACCTCGGTTATGCGGCCATGACTCAAATTCTCGAAGCGGTTCGTCGGGCCGGCACAACGGAAACCGGAGCTGTCGCGAAGGCTCTGGAAGGACACGAGTTCGACGGGCTGAAGGAGGGACGCTCGTATTTTCGAGCCTGGGATCACCAGCACGTCCAGGACGTCCTGGTCGGGCAAGCCTATGGCAAAGAACTTGGGCTCGGGCACTATCAAATTCTGGCCACCGTTCCAGGGGATGCCGTGGCGGGGAGCCGGGATCAAAATATTTGCGTTCTCTAGGTTTTTTGATCCATTTCCACATGCCGGGAGGGATCAACCTCGCTTTTCACCAGGTGTGTTTTCAGGACACTGCGTGTTCCGAGCGGGAACGTCAATGCATTTATCCACGCCATGATCGCGAATATCCGGTCTCCTCCTCAAATCGCCGAGCTCAAGAAGAATCTCTTCATTTTTCTCGCGCAGGCAAGCATCGCAGAGAATGACGTAGGCGCTCCCCGAGAGCAATCGTGCAAAGAGCGCGCGATTCGTTCGTTGACAACATCCACACTTCATTATCCGCACCTTCATGGCAGCGTGATACGACTCAACACCGAAACCAGTAACGGAACCACCGCTCGGGACACCCACACCTCCCCTTTATCAACCATGCGCACGGCTTTGGCCAAGACGGATCGAGCGAGCGCCCGTTCCAGATAACCACGCACGCCACCCGCTAGCGCATGAACCAACCGCAACGGACCGATACGGCCGGTCAAGAGAATCACTTTCGTTTGAGGGCTGTACCGCCTGATAAGCGGAAGCAGAGGCACCTCGCTCAATCCGAACATCCTCCCATCCAGCAAGAGGATGCGAGGTCTCAGCTTGAGAGCTTCGACCATTTCCCGCTCCGTCCCCACTTCCGCCACCACCTGGATCCCTTTCTCCGGGTGGAGCTGTTTCGAATAGGACGTCCGCGTGGCTTTTCTCGGATCCGCAATCACAACACTGATGTTAATCACACACACGTCCTGTTCGTACCTGGTGATGGGGCCTGATTATGTCGACGGCAGAGTGAGAGAACAATTGGACTTAAGTCTGTAACGGGACAGGGCCGGCTGGTCTCCATGCCGGCGTGCCTGTCGATCAGGCGTTCGATCGGATTGCGAAGGAGCAGACTTTTCTTGAAGTGAAGACTTACCTCTTCGGGAGGCGTGCTTTCTGTGGATTGAGACGAGCGAGACGATCGATGATTTTGGCGACCATCGCCCGCGGCACCCAACTCTCCCCGGCATTCACGACCCGAACGGCCTTGACGAGAAACCGCCGGATGATTGTCTGGTCGAGATACCCGCGCGCCCCTTGGGAAATCGCCTCCAAAATCTGGGTATCAGGAGATCGACCGGTGAGAAGGATGACTTTGGTGTGTGGGATTCGGGCGCGAATGAGCATAAGAGCAGGGACCGCGTTGCTCCGATTGATTTTCAGATCGAACAGCAGAACCTGGGGCTTCAAGGCTGCGCCGACGATGGCTTCTTTCGCCGTCCGTGCGGTACCCACCACACGGATTTTTGCCGCCCCAAGGAGCCGTAGACACAGCTCCGATCTTCGTTTCTCACTGTCAGCGACAAACACAGTAATCGGCGGCAAAGGTCCCTCTCAATTCATCGAGCGGATGTCACTGCTGCGGCAGCCTATGCCCGTTCACAAACAACGCGAGATGGAGCCGGTCGGAAATCCCCACCTTTCGAAAAATGGAGGTCATATGAGCCTTGACGGTTTTCTCGGTGACGGTGAGTTGATTTGCGATTTCCTTGTTACTGGCGCCGACACCGAGCAGTTGGACGATTTCCCGCTCACGAGGCGTCAGGCGTTCGAAGGACTCGTCGAGCTTCGGAAGCGCTGTCGTCCGTTGTTTCTCAGTCAATGACACGAGCGCGTCCAGAAGCTGGGAGATAAATTTCCGTCCCACCCAGATTTCACCTTTCTGAACCATCTGCACGGCTTTTTTTAGAAGCCCCGATTCGATATCCGCATGGCAGTACCCTTTGACTCCCGCCTCCAACATTGCAGTGCCTTCGTGTTCGCCAAGCGTTTTGGTCAGAAGAATGATTTTCGTCGAAGGGCTCAACCGCTGGATGGCAGACACTTCCGCGATGCCATGGAGCTGGGACAGAGACAGATCTAAAAGCAAAACCGCAGGCCTCAGGCTCGCCATGTTTCGTTGGAGATCGGCAAACTCGTTCACCTCGTGCACCGCGGAGATCGCTTTCAGCGCCTGGCCCCATTGTCTGCGTCTGGCCTCAACCGGGCTCGCGATCAGGACACGGAGTAGCCGCATGGCAACGTGACCGGACACTTTTTTGAGAGTCTTTGATTCCATCAGCGTGGATTGGCTGAACCGCGGGATGGGAAACAACACTACTGTATCAGTTTTTACCCGAAAAATCTTGCTCCATATTACTAGTGTAGTGTCCAAGAATTAACTGGACAGTTGATTCTTCTTCTTTCGGTGGCTAGGCTCAGTACAACCAGGCTTGATCTGTTCTAAGGTTTGACGGCAACGAGCGAGCCTCTGCTGAATGGATTCGACCGTCGCCGTCCAGACGAACGGTCGGGGCTTCTCATTCCACGCCGCCAAAAACTCGGCAATCGCGGCTTGCAAGTCTTCCACGCTCTCGAAGGAACCGCGGCGCACCCGTTTGGACGTCAGTTCTCCGAACCAGCGCTCGATGAGATTGAGCCAACTGGAACTGGTCGGTACGAAATGCGGGTGGAAGCGGGCATGCCGTTTGAGCCAGGCGTGCACCTTGGGATGCGTGTGAGTGCCGTAGTTGTCCATCACCAGGTGCAACGGCGTGGTCTCCGGAAACTCTTGGTCTAATCGACGCAGGAATTTCAAAAACTCCTGATGCCGATGCCGCTCGTAGCACTGGCCGATGACCCGGCCCTGTAATACTTCCAGGGCGGCAAAGAGGGTCGTCGTGCCATGGCGCCTGTAATCGTGCGTCATCGTGCCGCATCGCCCCTGCTTCAACGGAAGGCCCGGTTGCGTGCGGTCCAAGGCTTGGATTTGGCTTTTCTCATCCACGCAGAGCACCAGCGCCTGCTGTGGAGGATTCAGATACAGCCCGACCACATCGGTCAGCTTCTCCAGAAATCTGGGGTCGCGTGACAGCTTGAAATTCTTGCTCCGGTGCGGCTTGAGATGATGACTGCGCCAGATGTTGTTGATCGTGGACTTGCTCACGCCCTGGCTTGCCGCCAGGAGTCGGCAACTCCATTGCGTCCCCCCCTTTGGCTTGGTTTGGAGCGTCGCCTCGACGATGGCTTTGATCCTTTTCGTTCCATAAGTGGGCTTGCGCCCGCGGCCGGGCGCCACCTCCCACAGGCTCTTCAGTCCCTGCGCAGCGAACCGGGCGCGCCATAAGATCACCGTCTTCCGATTGGTCTCCAACAGCCTGGCGATCGCACTGTCCGACTGGCCACTGGCGGCCGCCAGAACAATCCGGCCGCGGAGCACCACTTGTTGGGGTGTTCCGTGGGCCGCCAGCCACTGCTGAATCTGGGCTCGATCGCTGGTGCTCACCGTCAGCGTAGGCATCGTTCGCGGCATGATTCAGGCTACCTGAATCCCTACCATCTGTCCATCTATTTGTTGGACACTACACTAGATGTTTCTTATCTTCAACCTTCTCGTCAGCGGGGGAGCCGGACTGCCCTCCACTGCGCGCATCCATCGAGCACTTTCTGAA
>JBOHOS010000288.1:0-2899 GCA_050731295.1 Nitrospiraceae bacterium
CGACAGCACCTGCTTGACCATCTCCGCCCCACGCTGGGCGCTGACCTCGACCATGCTGAACCATTGCTGCCGCTGCTCTTCGGTGAGGTTGGTCCGCAACAGCTGCGCCGCGATGATGATCGGCGTCAGAATGTTGTTGAGATCGTGGGCGATTCCGCCGGCCAGCGTACCGAGATTCTCCAGTCGTTGCGACTGCAGGAATTTGTTCTCCAGGAGTTTCTTGTCCGTAATATCGCTGTTCACCTCAAGGATCGATTTGGCCGTTCTCCCTTGACCGAGCACGAGACTCCAATGGCTTTCCACGACGACGGGTTTGTTCTCCTTCGTGAGCTGGTGGATCTGGCCGGACCACTGGCCCTTGTGCAACAGAGCACGGCGAGCGTCATCCAAAACAGGCGGCCGCTCCAGATACAGCAATTCGGCGGTCGTCTTTCCGACGGCTTCCTCCGCCGTCCACCCATACAGCCGCTCGGCGCCTCGATTCCAGTACTGGATGCGATCCTCCAAATCGCGCACGAGAATGGCGTCATGGGCGATGTCGAGGAGGGCGGCCTGTTCGCGGATTCGATCCTCCGCCCGCTTGCGTTCGGTGACATCCATCATGGACCCGATCATGCGCACCGGCCGACCGGTCTCATCGTGCAGGACATACCCTCGATCCATCACCAGCGCATAGGACCCGCTCGCGCAACGAAACCGGTATTCAGCCACCCAGACTTGCCGACCGGTGTCGATCACCTGGTGAATGCCTCTCATGACCCGCTCTCGGTCGTCAGGATGCAGCCGCCCATACCAAGCCTCGAGGCCGGGCCCGATCTCCTCGGGCAGGTAGCCGAACAGGTTTTGGAAACCTTCGTTCCACCACACGAGGTTCGTTAACAAGTTCCAGTCCCACACCGCGTCATTGGTGGCGCGGGCAACCAGTCGGAATCGCTCTTCACTCTTGCGCAACGCCTCTTCCGCGCGCTCGCGCTCCGCATGCATGTAGACGAGCGAAATCAAGTTCGATAGGGCCATGACGAACATCTGCTCGTCCTGCATCCACCGGCGCGGCGCACCCACGTGTTCCGCGCACAGCACGGCGTCCAAATGTCCGAACAAATAGATCGGCACGTCCATCATGGCGGCGATGCCGTGGGGGGTCAGATAATCCTGGGCCAGCTCGGCGGTCCATACATCTTGCATGGCCTGGTCGGCTATGATTATTTCCCGCGTCGCGAGCGCGTCGAAATACCGTGGATAGGAGCCGGCCTGAAGCTCCATGCCCGATGAGTGCCGGGCGGCGCCTCGTTCGTAGAGATCCACGCACTGCAAGGTCCGGCGCTCCGCGGTAAATCGCCAGAGGCTGAGACGGTCAACGCGCAACGTGCGGGCCCCCACTTCGGTGATCTGCTGCAAGGTGGCCGTCAAATCCAGCGCCTGCAACACGTCGCGGCGGATCAGGCCGGTCAACGCTGATTGCTGGCTCAGCGAACGCTCGGCGGCTTTGCGCAGCTCATTGACGGCCTGCTCGCGCTCGACGCGCTGCTCGGCATCCCGCAACGCGCGGCGGACCGCCGGCACGAGTCGCGAGAGCCGATTCTTCAGCACATAGTCCGTGGCGCCGGCCTTGAGCGTGATGACTCCCGATTCCTCGCCGATCGTGCCTGAGACGAAAATAAACGGGACCTGTGGCAGTTTTGTTTGCGCCAGCGTCAAGGCGGAAAATCCGTCGAAGCTGGGAACGGTGTAGTCGGAAAGAATCAAATCGATTCTCCCGCGATCCAGTTCGGCCGCGAAATCGGGTTTGCTCTCGACGCGGACGATCTCGCAGGTGATCCCGTCCGCGGCGAGCAGGCCGTGGACCAGTTCCACATCCCTCGGCACGTCTTCCAGGTAGAGAATGCGCAATGGTGATTTCATGAACGCCCCTGCCGGCCTCCGATCAGCTGACTTTTCCGATGCTGCCGGGCGGCGGTTCATTGATGATGCCCCAGAAGACGCCCACCTGCTTCACCGCATCGACGAACTGCTGAAAATCCACCGGCTTGACGACGTAAGCGTTCACGCCGAGTTGATAGCTCTTCACGAGATCGCGCTCTTCTCGCGAGGACGTGAGCATCACGACGGGGATGGTTTTGAGCTGCGCATCGGATTTGATGGCGTGCAGCACCTCCAGGCCGTCCACTTTCGGCATTTTGAGGTCCAGCAGGACGACGACGGGATGGTCGCCGGCGCGATTCGCGAAGGCCCCTCTGCGATGCAGATAATCCAGCCCTTCTGCGCCATCGCGGGCGACCACCACTTCATTGAGAATCTTATGCTCAGACAGCGCCTCGAGAGTCAGCTCTATATCCTTCGCGTTGTCTTCCACGAGTAGAATTCGCTTGAGATCGAGCATCGTATACTCCTCTGAGGTCCAGCGAGCCCATGTATTCAATGAGCGCCGAGTCATCGCCGGCTCGTCCATTCGCACATCATGACGTTACGAGCGTGACAGACGCCTGTCGGTTGTTAAGAGCTGTTCAAAATCTTCCGCCGCGAGCGGCTGGCTGAACAAGTACCCTTGTATCGCATCACACTGGTGCTCCCGCAAAAAAGATAACTGCTTGTCGGTTTCCACGCCTTCGGCGATGACCCTGAGCTTGAGGCTATGGCCGAGGGTAATGAGCGCTTCCACGATCGCGGCGTCATCGGAGCCGCTCCCGATCCCGGAGACAAACGACCGGTCGATCTTCAGCGTCTGAATCGAGAACGCTTTCAGTGAACTCAGCGAGCTATATCCGGTTCCGAAATCGTCCATCGAAAGCCGGACGCCCAATCGGCTGACGGCCGCGAGCCGGGGAATAATGAACTGATTGTTTTGGATCGCCATGGATTCCGTGATGTCCAGTTCCAGGTTGTCCGGATCCAGCCCGGA
>JBOHOS010000289.1:0-8051 GCA_050731295.1 Nitrospiraceae bacterium
CATACAACCTCTGTGACGATGGGTCCCACCTGGGAGATGGCACCGTTTTATTTAAGTAGGCCTAATGGGACCGGAGCCCCTTGCGATTTTGGGCACGTTACTCGAATTCACTCAAAAGAGTCAAGAAATTTCTTTAAAATCTGTAGAGTTCTGTCGGATGCCCTCATGGACGAAAGAAATGGTGATAATAATCCACTCCCTGGGGCGGCGCAACGAGCGCCGCCTGAATAATCTCTCGCTCATAACCGATGGCTTCCAAATCACGCATCGCACCGAAGATCTCATCTTCCGTCAGATACGCGATCGTATCCGGCACGCCGTTTTCTTTCAGAGAATGCAGAAGGCGTTGCAGCGACTCCAGTTCTTCCGGCGGCGTCTCGTTTGAGATCGCAAAATCAATCTTTCGCCGGTAGGGACTCTCGTACGTTTCGTTGAGCGCGTGAACCGTTCGAAGGAGCAATCGATCCTGCTGCCAGGGCTTGAGCGACGGCGAGGTGGGATGCGTCGCCAGCAGATCCATGAGACTGAGCACGTTGGTGTTCAGGCTGCGACCCACAAATTCCCGCTGCAGCTCGATGGTTTCCGTCGCGATTGCATGATGCCGCCCGGCGGCTTCGACGAGCGCGAAATTCACCATAAAGCTGTATTGGCCCCCGAACTGACCGTAGCACGGTTTCTCCGGGTCATTGAGGACCTTGAGATCGGCGGTTCCTGCGTCAAAACTGCTGAATCCGATGGCATCCGGCGCCAGGAGCCGTTTAGCTTCTTTGACGGTCGCGCACGCCCCGAGGTTCACGGGGACCAAGACCTCCTCGTCGATCTTCTTGAGAAATTCGCTGATCGTCTTGCGGTACGGGACGTCCTTCCACTCGGTCTTGCGGTACTCCTTTTCCCAAATAATGTCCTCGAGGAAAGCCGGACATTCACTCAGCGCGCCGATATCTTTCTTGTCGAAAGTCTGCACGAAGGCGGACCAGTCACTGATCTCCGCCTGCTTCGTTTCGGTTAAATTGGGGCGCAGGAATTCCTCTTCAATGTCAGCCGCCTTCCTGAGCATCAGCTTGGTCGGCATATCGTTCCAGAGTTCGTTGCACAGAATTCGATCGACGGTGCCATCCTTGATCTCACTCATCTCCTCCACGCGGGAACAGCGAGTTTCAATCCGGTCCTTGTGCTCAGCCAAATCCGGATGAGCCGAGGCCGACCGCAAGGTCGCCTCATGCGCGTCCACCAACACATAGCGAACACGCGGGTAGACGAGGCCGTCCTTGTCGAGGCGCTTCAGATGGGACAGAAAACAGGCGGCCAGGTTGCCGTTGCCGCATCCCCATTCCATGATCGTAAGAGTTGAAGACGGCTCCGTTCGATGTTCGGCGTTCGACGTTCCAGCTTCGAACTTCGAACCTCGAACCTTGTCTCGCTTTCGAACTTTTTCAAAATAGTCTGCGGCCAGCGCGTGCCCGAGCCGGTAGTCGGCGGCGGCGAAGGTCTGGTAAAACTCGCGGAGGCGCCCTCCCCGAAGTCCGTAGAAAATGTCATTGATGTGAGCCTGCCACTCATCAGCCGGGCGGAATTCTCCGATGAGCTGCGGCAGCGCGTCAGGATTATTGAAGACACTGATGGCCATGGACAGAAACGGATTCTAACAAATGAACTGATCGCGCCGCAACCCGCAGATTAAAGCGTATAGCCGATAGTAAATAGCGAGCAGCGCGGAGCAGAACCCTCGCGCTTCGCTGTTGCTGTCCGCTATTCACTTATTCGCTGCCGGCTCACCCGAGAGGGCCGATCACAGCGAATAGACGATAGCGAATAGCCAGCAGCAAGAGCCAAGACGCTTCTGCATCTTCGCTCCCTGCGCTCCCCGCTTGTCAGCTGATCCGAGTTGACAGGGGGGAGAATCCCTGTGTATCAGTAGGCATGAAGACGTCCTCTTTTCGGCGCAGACTTTTCATCGCGGCGCTGGCCGGACTCGTGCCCATCATGATCGCAGGCCCCGGGAACGCGCTGGCCGAGGACGATCCTCCCCTCACCCGCAACGTCCCGATGGAAGAGTTTCAGAACCGGGCCGATGATGTCAAACCATACAACTTCGACGCGCCGCCTGAGGGAATCTTCCGATCCATCCATCTGGCCGAAGGATTTGAAGAAGAAATGGGGTTGCGCCGTACCCATGAGATCATGCCCGTCACCGTGACGAATATCTTCCGCCAGGACGCTCCCGCCGTCTTTGTCGTGTTCAACTTCTATCAACATATGGACTCTTTTCAGGTCTCGGCCCTCTGCTATCCGGAGGAAGTGGCCGGCCTTCAGCCCAAGGCTGTCGTAGCGCAGGATGTCATGTATGTCGCGCTCGAAGATGACAGCGGATATCTCAAGCTGGATGCGCCGCACGGAGGGTGGCAACCAGGCCGCTATAAGGCCGAGATCCACGTGGGGTGGAAGATCAATGAAATCAGCTTGATCGGCACCATGCGATTTACCGTTCATTCCGACCAATCTGCGTTGCAACCATC
This sequence comes from Nitrospiraceae bacterium, assembly GCA_050731295.1. Classification (GTDB taxonomy): domain Bacteria; phylum Nitrospirota; class Nitrospiria; order Nitrospirales; family Nitrospiraceae; genus JBOHOS01. Next base: position 2,517 of record JBOHOS010000289.1, read on the forward strand.
CGCCACACCCTAAACTCTGCAATTACCCAGACTACCTCGATTGACGAAGACGCCGGCTCGCTGTATAACCGGCTAGCTGAATCCAGACGGCGATGGAGTTCGCCTAAACCGCCGCTGCTGTGAGCAGCAGCCGGCTGATAACTCCTACCAGCGGTACGCCGCAGGTAGGAGTTTTTTTATGAGCTGGTGGAGGACGGGATGGACGCAATCTGGCTGGAGGCCGCGATCTGGATCGGGATGGCTTTGTTGGCCACGTTGATCTCGGTCCGGATCGGAGTGTCCGTCGCGCTCGTTGAGATCTGCGTCGGGATGGGCGTTGGAAATATGTTCGGTCTGCGCACGACGGCCTGGATTGACTTTCTCGCGGCAGTCGGGAGCGTGCTGCTTACCTTCTTGGCAGGCGCCGAGATCGATCTGGAGGTGGTACGGCGCAAATGGAAGGAAACAGTCTCCATCGGCGTGGCCTCGTTTCTGGGTCCATTTCTCGGGGCGATGGCCTACGCCTACTGGGTGGCGGGGTGGTCATTGCCCGAGTCTCACATTGCGGGGATCGCCTTGTCCACAACCTCGGTGGCGGTGGTCTATGCCGTCATGATCGAACGAGGCTATGCGTCCACCGAACTGGGGAAAGTTATTCTCGCCGCGTGCTTCATCACCGATCTCGGCACCGTCTTGGCGCTCGGACTTATTTTTGCCCGTTACGATTGGCGCCTCCTGGTGTTTGTCATGGCGACCGCTTTAGTCTTATGGAAGCTGCCCTCTGTGACCACCTGGTTCTTCTCCAAGGTCGGCCCGCGGATCAGCGAGCCGGAGACCAAGTTTATTCTCGTCATCCTGTTCGCGTTGGCGGCGCTGGCAACCACCGCGCAGAGCGAAGCGGTGTTGCCCGCGTACCTGGTGGGCATGGTGCTGGCGCCCATCTTCCTCTCAAACCGAACACTGGCCCAACGCATGCGCGTCATTGCTTTTTCGATCTTGACGCCGTTTTATTTTCTCAAGGCCGGCGCGTTGATCAATCTCAAGGCGGTGCTGACAAGCGCTGTCTTGATCGGTATTCTGCTGGCGGTCAAAATCCTCACCAAGTTTGTCGGAGTCTGGCCGCTGGCGTATGGATTCCGGTTCGGCCGCCGGGAAGCCATGTACACGACCCTGTTGATGTCGACTGGATTGACGTTCGGATCCATCTCAGCCCTGTACGGACTGACCCACGGGGTCATCACGCAGGACCAATATACGATCCTGGTGACCGTCGTCATCCTGAGCGCCATCGTCCCGACGATGATCGCCGAGCGTTGGTTCGATCCGGGAGGGATCCCGCCCGAGGAAGCGCTGGCGCGCCGCGCCACGGACCTGACTGAGGGGGCTGGGACTCGGGAATCTCTTCCGACACCTCAAGGAGGGCCTCCGCATGTTTGAGAAAATCCTCGTCGCAAACGACGGCTCGGACGGCGCACTCAAAGCGCTTCATGCGGCCATCGATCTGGCTAAACGTTATGGGACGGATCTTCATGAGATTTCCGTCGAAGAGCATTTACCGCATTACGCGGCGACGGTCGGAGAGGTCGTCGAAGCGAAGCAGGAAGCGGCCGACTATTTTAGAAAAGTCACCGCTCTTGCAGAGGCGGCGGCACACGAGCTCGGAGTGCAATTGACCTCGCACGTCATGCCAGGACATGAGGTGGAGACGATCGTCACGTTCGCAAAAGAGCACGCCTTCGACCTTCTGGTGATCGGCTTCATGGGACATTCAAGGATCTTCGGGCGGATCTGGGGCAGCACATCGCACAATATTACGAAATTGGCGCCCTGCGCCGTCTTGGTCGTGAAATGAACGAGAAGGGGGAACAGACGTGAACAACACCGACGATATGCCAAAGAACAATGAGCGAGACCAACCGGGTCCTCCGCCCAGTCAGCAGAGGCAACCCGTAGATGCTGAGTCCGAACGAAAAAGCTGGGCGCCGGAGGTACTGCAAAAGGTTCATCGGGTTCTCAAGCGACTTCCGGCTCGTTTTTAACGGGCTGACTTCGCGGTTATGGTCCCGGCGGGTCCGCTGCGGGGACCTGCTACCCCGTTTTGGTTTGGCGCCTCGATGTCCAGTCTCTCCACAATTTTGTTTGCCGGTGTGTGGCAAAGGCATCTTGATTTCCTCCACAGCGGGTGATCTCTTCATCGCGTTGTCGCATGAAAGATCGTCATGGTACAGTGCACCGAAGGCGATGACGTGGAGAGTCGGTACGGGCACTCGACAGCGGAGGTCTCATGGAAGAGCCGAACGAAAAGCTGATCGCCAAAAAACAAGACTGGGCCCGAGCCAAGCGCGGCATGTCGGTTGAGGAAGGGGTGATCCAGGACCATCGCCCCCGAACGGACCGGCTGCCCCCCGGCCAACATCTCACTAAAGGCTGGCCGGTCCTGGATCTCGGGATTCATCCCGATCTTCCCCTCGAGCAATGGAACTTGTCGGTCGGCGGGCTCGTCGAAAATCCCTTTCGCTGGACCTGGAATGATTTCCTGGCGCAGCCACAGGTGACCGACACGTCGGATTTCCATTGCGTCACCACCTGGAGCACATTCGATAATCAATGGGAAGGGGTCAGCTTCCGGCACATCATGACGATGGCCCGTCCGCGGCCGGAAGCCCGTTTTGTCTATTTCACCTCGCACGACAACTATTCCACAAATTTACCCCTGGAAGCCTGCGATGATGCCGACGTGCTGCTCGTCCGGATGTGGAACGGCCAACCACTGCCCCGCGAGCACGGCGGCCCGGTCCGCGTGATTGTGCCCAAACGCTATGCGTGGAAAGGCGCCAAGTGGATCAAGGAGATTGTCTTTCTCGACACCGACCGACTTGGCTACTGGGAAGTGCGAGGCTACTCGAATACGGCGAAGCCGTGGGACGAGGATCGCTACGCGTAGGCAGCAGGCGGGCGGCTCATGCAGCCACCGCATCAAAAGAAACGCGGGTCGCGCAGTTAACTTTATAAAATCAGTTCCTTAGACCTACAATGGGAAGAGCTTGGATGTCTTCACGCTCACAATATCTCTGTATATGAACCGACTTTCTATTGCGTATATTTTGTCTTTACAAAGTAGGCTTGACTACTTTAGAATACATACTTATGAAGCATGCTGATTTTCATTGGTGCCAATTTCAGCACTCAATACAAGGAGGGGCGTATCGTGAAAAAGGTCGTGGTCTCGGCTCTTGCAGTCTTGTTTGTCACCCTGAGCCTAGGCTGGGAAGCGGAAGCGTTTTTTACTCGCGATCAGTTGTTCAACAGTAATGCCGGTGGTCAGTCGAGCGCTCCGACTCAATCTGTCGTTGTGACCCCTCCCATTCAAACCGTGACCACCACAACGAATCCCGGCATTCCGACTGGGACGACGGGTGGCATCGGCTCTTTGACTACCCAACAGCCGACCGTCCTTAATCCCGAACCTTCTACCATACTGCTGCTCGCATCAGGATTTGTGGGGGTCGGCTTGTGGCGGCGCGCCCAGAAACGAAGCTAATGTGAGACCGCATTCAGTTTTCCCAGACGGCGTGCATGTAAGACGTCTGAACGTTCATCAAAAGTCGCCGGACCCTTCAACCAATACGGGAGCCTCCAGCTAAGAGGCTCCCGCTCAAAATCCTGACATCGTATTGTCCCTGCCTTCCAGGTCTCTGCAAGCCCCTCTCGCCGCTGGACCTGTGTGAGTACAGGACGAACGCATCGTCTCTCCATAAGAGCATTACATCAAAGGTCCGCGAGGGCAGACGAAGTGAGCCCGCTACATACATAGCTATCATATGCGCGTGCTCTGACAGAAGAGCATACGAGTCGGCGCAGGAATAGACCTACGGGCGCGGTTCCAGTTCGATCAGTCCCTTGCGGATAGCGAGGATCGCGGCTTGGGTGCGGTCGTAGACTTGCAGTTTGTGGAAGATATTCCGGACGTGATTCTTGACGGTCTTTTCGCTCAAATCCAGCGCGTTCGCGATTTCCTTGTTCGTTTTCCCATCCGCCACCAACCGCAAAACCGTGATCTCCCGTTCGGTGAGGTCGTGCTCTACCCAGGACGGCTTCTTCCCTTTCTTTTGCGCGAGCAAGGAGAATTCCGCCAGGATTTTGCTGGCGACGGAGGGATGAATCAGGGATTCGCCCCGGTAGATGGACTGGATTGCCTTGACGATCTGGGAGGAATCCGTGTCTTTGAGGAGGTATCCGGTCGCGCCCGCGCGCACGAGATCGAAAATGTACTGCTGCTCCTCGTACATCGTGAGCGCAACGATTCCAATGTGCGGAAGCTCCCGCTTGATCACACGGGTGGCCTCCACGCCGCCCATCCGAGGCATGCTGACATCCATCAGAACGACGTCAGGCACCAGCGATCGCGCCTTTTCCACCGCCTCTTGACCGTCTTGCGCCTCGCCGACCACCTCAATGTTTTCCTTGGACTTCAGGATGGCGGAGAGCCCTTCCCGTACCACGCGATGATCGTCGGCGATCAAGACTCTAATGCGTTCCATCGCGAGCGGCCTCCTTCTTGAGCGGGACCTGAATCACGATCCGCGTGCCGTGCCCTTTTTTCGATTCGATTTTGGCCTGGCCTCGGACGAGACGCGCTCGCTCGACAATTCCCCGAAGCCCGAAGTGATCCCACTTTTCGGGGTTCCGCGAAACCGCCTCAATGTCGAAGCCGACTCCATTATCGGCAATGGTCGCCGCCAGGGTCTCCTTGCCGATCGTGACCTCGACCGCGACGCGCGTCGCCTTGGCGTGCTTTTCCACATTACTAAGCGCTTCCTGCACGATCCGAAAGAGAAAGATCTTCGTTTTCGGAGACATCGTCGTTTCGTCCCCGCACACGGAGAATTCCGTCTGGATGCGGCATTGCGTCTCGTACGACTTCAGGTAATTGGTCAGTGCGGGAATCAGATCCAGCTTATCGTATTGCAGCGGCCGGAGATTGAAAATCACCTGTCGCGCTTCCTGAATGGCCATTTTGAGGTGATCCCGTGTTTCCCGAAGCGTCGACCGGGCGGCGGACGGGTCTTTGAGGACCAGCTCTTCGCAAAGGTCTAGCTTGAAATTGACCCCTGCCAGGTTTTGCACCAACCCGTCGTGAATCTCGCAGGCGATCCGGGTGCGCTCTTCCGTGACGGCCGCGCCCGACTCCTTCACATAGAGCCGATAGAGGGACTGATATTTATTGAGCGTCTTTTCGATCTCCCCCGTGGCCCGAATGCGCGCTTCGATCAACTGCCACATGAATTTGGCGCTCGCGCCACCGATCACGGTCACGCCTGCTCGGTAAAAGGTCTGCAGCAGCCGGTCCACGTCGGGATTGCCCGATACATCGATAATCAAGTCGACACATTCCATGGCCAGCAGGTCTTGATAATCCCGCGTGACCGGAATGTCGAGCCGCCTGGCAAGTTTGAGACCCTCCGCTTTCGGATTGATTTCGGCGATGCCGACGATTTGCACCAACGGATCTTTCGCGAAGATCTCCATCAGGGCCGTCCCCCCGTGGCCGACACC
>JBOHOS010000290.1:0-10321 GCA_050731295.1 Nitrospiraceae bacterium
TCTGGCCTGCAATCGGGGGCATGACGGCGGCCTCAGGCCGATCGCTCACGTCCGGTTCGGTGTCCAGGATTTCAAAGACGCGCCGCATGGCGCCTTGCGCTTCTTTGATTTGGGCAAAGACTCTGGCTGCCGAACCGAACGGTCCGATCAAAATACCAGCGAAGAGGACGAAGGCGAAGAGATCGCCGGGTGACACTGTTCCTTGAATGACTTGCGTGCCGCCATACCAGAGCACGCCGCCGGCAGCGGCGAAGGTGAGCAGGGTAATCGTCGGCACGAAGACCGCCAACACGCGGGCTCGACGGAGAGTCAGATTCAACGCCGCGCGGATCTGTCCGGTGAAGCGAGTCTCCTCCCGGCGCGTCTGCACGAATGATTTGACGACGCGAATGCCGGACATGACCTCCTCCACGAGCGTCGTGGCGGAAGCGGTTTGATCCTGGATGTCGGTCGAGAGAGCTTTGAGCCGCTTGCCGAAGAGACGAGCGATCAACACTAACAGCGGGAGCAGCAGCAGGATGAGCAGGCACAGTCGCCAGTTCATGACCAGGAGAAACGCGACGCCGCCGACGAAGGTCACAATTTGTTTAGTCGAATCGATCGGTGTTTCGGTGACCGTGGCTTGAATCACGCTGACATCGTTCATGAGGCGGGATAAAATTTCGCCCGTGCGCCTCCGTGCGAAAAAACTCAACGACAGCTTCTGCAGATGCGCAAACACATGCGTCCGGAAATCCGCCATGATGTGCTGCGAGACCCATGCGGTCAGATAGCTGTGCCCCATGGACAGGAGCCCTTGAATCAGGACCACGCCGAGAAACAGACCGATGGCGGTAGTCATGCCGGACAGGTTTCGTTGGACGGTGATGAGATCCCAGAGGACGCCGGCCATTCTGACCAGCGCGAGATTGAGGAGCGCCACGGCCATCACGAGAACCGCCGCCCCGACCATCTGCGGCAGGTACGGTCTGAGAAAGGGGTAAAAGCGGGAGTAATAGGACATGAGAAGCCTTCAGCTTTCAGCCGGTATGCAGGCTGACTGCCGAAAGCCGAGTGTTTCAACGTGAGACGAAAGGAAGACGCGCACCGACCAGGATCTGTGAGAGTGAATCGTTATACCAGCGTGATGGATTCGATCATCGATTTGTTGAGCATGACAAAGTCGGCTCGGTCTTTTTCATTGACCACGACGTCCGTCAAGCTGATGAAGACCCGTTGATCTTCGTTGATCACGTCGGAGACCCGATTTCGCATAGCCGGAATGACAAAGTCGCCGACATAGGTGCCATGGACAGTCCGGACTGAAATTCGGGCTTTTTTCCCCTCTGGCACGTTGACCTCCGGTTCCCGGCGGCGCTGCGCCTAACTCTTCCGCCGTAGAAATTTCTGTCGTCTGCGCAGCTTCTTATGTTTGTGTTTTCGCATTTTCTTGCGTCGCTTCTTTAAAACACTGGCCATGATGCTCCTAAGACGGCGAAAATATAACGGCGACTCCACAGGCCGACCGGACGACGTTCCTGTCACGATCGTGCCGAGTCCTGCAACCCCCTAAAGCCGCGCAGTGGTAACATAACTGCGTTCATGGTGTCAAGACGACGGCGCACAAGGTGAACGATCCGAGGTCGCTTGCTTGACGCGTCCTGATCGCGCTTCCTATACTGCCGCATGTGGTTTCGTCGGGTATCCTCAGGATCTATCCTCCTCCTGGTGTGGTGGTCCCTCGCCGGCCAACTCCTCGGATGTTCGTCAAAGGGACCGCAATATCCTGAAGACCACGCGCGTTATCGGCGGATCGACGCGGCAATGGAGGAACTCCGCCAGGCCTATGTCCGCAAGGACCTGTCCGCTTTACAATCGGTGATGCTTCCGGTCGATTCTCTTGAAAGAATGCAATTGGACATCAAGCGGGATTTTGATGAGTTTCAAGAAATCGTCCTCGATTTTGCCATTGATCGCATCGTGATTGAAGGGGAGACCATCGACGTCTACGTGCACTGGCAAGGTCAATGGACGCGAGCGTCGGCGGACACCGTTGTGAGAGACCGAGGCCATGGTATGCTCCGGTGGGTCGGGGTCCAATCGATACTTTTGAACGGCATTGATGGAGATCTTCCCTTCGGCATGGCCACTCGCCACACCGTGCCGCCGCCGCCATCCACATAGCGACTGATGACCTACCGCGAGCGGAATCGCAATCGCCTACAACGTTCATGGTAACTCGTCGAATTCTCCCTCGTCCCTCAAGATCGCGAAAACATCCGTTCGCAACCGACGCGGATTTCCTCGTTATCGGGAGCGGCGTGGCCGGCCTTCGCGCGGCCATTGAACTCAGCCGTCACGGCCACGTTCTCATGCTGACCAAGGGAAACCCTCTCGAAAGCAGTTCGATCTATGCGCAGGGCGGTGTCGCCGTGGCGTTGAGTGAAGAAGACGATGTCGCCATTCACCTTACCGACACGGTCAAGGCGGGCCGAGGACTCTGCAGGAAGGAGGCTGTTCGCATCCTGGTGGAGGAAGGCCCTAAACGGATTCAAGAATTGATCGCCTGGGGAGCGCGATTCGACAAGATCGGCGGCAAATTCGCGTTTGCGCGGGAAGCGGCGCATAGCCGCAGCCGGATCCTTCGCGCTCGCGGCGATGCGACCGGCAACGAAATGGTCAGGGTGTTGATGGCTGAAGCGCGCCGCAAGAAAAGAATTCAGTGGCTTGGCCATCATTTCACGGCTGACCTGGTCGTGGTGGAAGGAGTGTGCCGGGGCGCCTTGGTGTTGGATGAAGCGACGGGCAGTCGAACGATTCTCCCGGCCCGCGCCATCGTCCTGGCGACGGGCGGCGCGGGACAGGTCTATGCTCGAACAACGAATCCAGCCAATGCCACGGGGGATGGGATGGCCATGGCGTATCGGGCGGGTGCTGTTCTTGAGGATATGGAATTTGTCCAGTTCCATCCGACCGCGCTCTATCTTCCCTCCAGCCCCCCTTTTCTCTTATCGGAGGCGATCCGCGGGGAGGGCGGGCAGTTGCGCAATATCAAGGGCGAGCGGTTCATGTCTCGTTACCACGAAGCCGGAGAACTTGCTCCGCGAGACATCGTAGCGCGGGCCATCTGGTCCGAAATGGCGGCGACCCGATCCCGGCATGTATATCTCGACGTGACGCATCTCAGTGCGTCGTTCATCAAGCAGCGGTTTCCGACCATTTATTCCACCTGCCTGCGTTACGACATCGACATGACGGAAGAATGGATTCCGGTCTCGCCGAGCGCGCACTATCTCATGGGCGGAGTCCGCACGGACGACAATGGCGCCTGCAGCCTGCCGGGTCTTTTTGCCGCCGGAGAGGTCGCCTGCAGCGGAGTCCACGGCGCCAACCGGCTGGCCAGCAATTCTTTGCTTGAAGGCCTCGTCTTTGGTTCGCGGGCCGCCGGCGCGGCCATGAGGTTCGCCGATCAGGACCCAAAGCGGTCTCCTACGTTGCCCTCGGCGGGGGACTTCGACGGGGGGCCGCCGGCGGTGCTTGAAGACGCCGACAAGCTTCGGAGCTCTCTGCGCCGTCTGATGTGGGGAAAGGTCGGCGTTGTGCGGACACGTGAGTCGCTGGTCAGCGCCTCGGCTCAACTGTCGCGATGGGAGAGGATCGTGTCCCGTCCATTTGCGTCTCGAAGTGAACTGGAAGTAAAAAACATGGTCCAGGTCGCGCGATCTATTGCGGAAGCGGCTTTGTGGAGGCAAAACAGTGTGGGTGCGCATTACCGGGCGGACTACCCGGAGGTTCAACGGCCGGGATGGAAGCAGCATAGTCGACTGCAGCGGCTGAGCACTGATGTCACGGCGCGGGCTGCCGAGGTGGATAAGACGAATGATGGGAGACGAGGTTGAAACAGTCGGGAGAACGGCTGAGTTACGGGTTCGGCGCCATGGCGATCGGCGCTGTCCTTGGCCAGGTGACGGACACGAAGGGTGTGACGCTGTACGGCTCGGCGAATCGGCGATCGCCAAACATACGATAGTACCGGAGTACTTTTTTGACATACCGGCGCGTTTCGCGAATTGGGGGCAGGGTATTGTATCGCTCCACACGGGTCGCGCCCGCATTGTACGCGGCGAGCGCGAGCGGCAGGTTGCCGTTGAATCGGTCCAAGAGATAGCGAAGATAGCGCGCCCCTCCCGCGATGTTCTCGTCAGGATCGAAGGGATCCTGAATATCCAATCTGACCGCTGTCTTGGGCATGAGTTGCATGAGCCCAATCGCTCCCGCTCGGGAGACGGCGCCAGGATCAAAATCCGACTCCGCTTTGATCACGGCGCTTAAGAGGGCAGGATCGAGACGATGGCGCTTGGACTGGTGAACGATTGTTCCTTCCAGTCGGCCCATGGACAGGCGAGTGCGGGGTGCCCTGTCGAGGTCAACTTTCTTGAAGCGGCCGTCGCTCGGGACATTCGTAAATGAAATAGTCCCATCTCGTTCCACGTGCCGGTATACGTCGGCCTTGTTCGCTGCTGCGACCGGCATGATGCCGAAGCCGATAACTCCCTGCAGGGACACGAAGGTTGCAAACAGGGCATTGAGGATAGGTCGCGTGTTCTGCATATCGGAAAAAGATAGCAGGAAGCTCGTAACCTGTCAAAACATCTAATAAAAATGAATTTTATTCTAGAAAACGGTCGAGGTTGGATCGAAACAGGCGATGAAGGCGTGAGGTCAGCTCCCCCGTCTTTCCGGAACCCACGGGGATATGGTCGATTTCTCGTACCGGCATGACTTCCATGGTCGTGTTTGTCAGAAAACATTCATCTGCCTGCCTCAAGATTTCGGGGAGATAAGCGCCCTCTTCGGTCGGTATTCCGTCTTCGCGAGCGAGCGATAACACCACGTTCCGGGTGATGCCATCCAAAATGCCGCAGGCAACGGATGGGGTATGCAAACGCCCCGCTTTCACAAAAAAGACATTGCTGGTCGTGCTCTCCGTGATCTGTCCCTCGGCATTCAGCATAAGACCGTCGAATGCCCCGGCTCGCAACGACTCCTGCTTGGCGAGGATATTGTTAAGAAAGTTCAACGACTTGATTTGCGGTGACAGCGCGGTCGCCAAGTTTCGGCGGGTAGCGACCATGGCCAATCCGACACCTTCGTCGTACAGATGGGAGGGGTAGGAGGGCAAAGGTTTGGCGATGATCACCACCGTGGGCCGTTGACAGAGAGCAGGGTCAAGGCCGATGTCGCCTTCCCCGCGGGAGATCGTGATGCGGAGGTACGCATCAGCAAGATTGTTGATCCTCATGGATTCACGCAAAAGCGACGGCCAGTCTTTTTGTGGGAACTCAAGCCCAATGAGGCCTCCGGAGCGCCGGAGACGGCTGAGGTGCGCTTGGCGCATGAAGATGCGTCCGCCGTATGACCGAAGCGTCTCGTACACGCCATCTCCATACAAGAATCCATGATCAAAGACGGAGATGACGGCCGCTTCCTTCGACACGAACCGATCGTTCAAAAAGACCCACATTTAAGATGCTCTCAGTGCGTTGAAGAGCCCCTCGGCTTTCCACAACGTCTCCTGGTATTCGCGATACGGATCCGAGTCGGCGACAATCCCGGCGCCGACTTGGAGATATCCGCGACCGCCGGCCAATACAAGCGTCCGAATAATGATGTTGAGATCCAGGTCGCCGCTCCAACTCACATAGCCTAAGGACCCGGTGTATGGGCCGCGGCGGACCGGCTCGAGACCCTCAATGATCTCCATGCAGCGAATCTTCGGGACCCCCGTAATAGTCCCGCCCGGAAACACGGCAGGGATCACATCGAATCCGTCCAACCCTTCTCGAAGTTCTCCCGTAATGTTGGACACGATATGGCTGACGTGGGAATACCGCTCTACGACCATGAACTCATCGACTTGTACCGAGCCGTACCGGCAGACCCGTCCGAGATCATTTCGTTCCAGGTCCACCAGCATGAGGTGTTCGGCGCGTTCTTTTGCATTGGCGAGCAGCTCGTCGGAGAGGTGACGATCTTCCGTGAAGGTCCGGCCACGGGGACGGGTGCCGGCAATGGGACGGGTATCAACACGAGTCCCTTCCAGGCGCACAAGTCGCTCGGGGGATGAACTAATGAGACACACCTGATCGAGCGCCAATAGGGCCGAGAAGGGAGATGGATTGACCGTTCGCAGTCGCCGATACAGGTCTTCCGCCGTCGAGACGGTCAGATCACGGCCATCGATCGAATCGATCGTAAAGCGATGGGACAGGTTGGCCTGATAAATATCCCCCGACCGGATAAAGTTTTGGCAGAACTCCACCTGCTCCATATAGCGATCGGGGGATTGGTTTGGTGTGATGCGAATCTGCCCGGCCGGCAAGACCCTGTCGGGTCTGGAGCAGGGAACCGAGAGTCGTGCCTCAAGTTCAGCCAGGCGATCGCAGCCCTCGCGGTAGAGTTTCTCTCGAGACTCTCCGACCCACCGCTCCAGTGGAGGAGAAAACATGAGATGAAGCATGTGTGTGGAATGATCGATGGCCGCCAGCAGATCCACAAAGATGAACTGCATGTCCGGCAGCTCGAGATCGTCCGTAGCGAGGGTGGGAAGATCCTCAAATTGGCGGACGGTATCGTAGCTGAAAAAGCCGACCGCGCCTCCCCAAAAAGGTGGAAGACCTTCGGGCCGTGGGAGCCGGGCCCCGCGGAGTAACCCCGCCAAAGCCGCATAAGGGTCTCCCGGCTGAACGACCGTTCCGTCACGCGTCTTCAACTCGTAACGATCGGCTTTCCCGGACAGGGTCAAATACGGATCGCATCCGAAAAACGAGTATCGTCCTATGGCTTCCCCGCCCTTTCCGCTTTCCAAGAGGAACGATGGGCGGCCTGGGAGCACGAGCCGGCGGTAGAGATCATACGGCGTTCTGTTCGAGAGAGGGGAAGAGAAAACCAGGGGCGTTGGAGAAGGTTGGGTCAGAAACTGGGGGCGAGCGGGGCGAATCATGGCATCTCCGGCGATTGTATCATGCACCAGTTGACGACACGCCATTATGACAGTGTCCTGTCGTTTCTTCCGCGCGGCGGGAGCATAGAAATTTGTTAATGTGAAGCCATGAGCATGAGAGTTCAATTCGGCAAGGTCCCATCACATTTTCTTTCTTGCGCCTTGACAATTCCCTGGTGATTTTGATTGAATGACGCGCCCTTTCGCGCCGGGAACCCTCGCCGGTAAGAGGCTTGGTGATCGTTTCGATGCCCGCGCCCGACCCATTTTACACAAGCTTAGGGCAGGCTTTCAGGATCGGAACCGAGTTACTCGCGGCGCTGATCGTCGGCGGAGGGCTAGGCTGGTTAGCCGACACGTACCTAATTGGCTCAGGGAGTTGGGGTATAGTCGTCGGACTCGTTCTCGGCGGCATGGCGGGAGTGCTAAACGTCTACCGATCCGCTCAGCGCTGGTCCAAGCCATAAGTCTATTCCGGCTGAACCACAGGATGTTTCGTGGATAATCCGCTTCACCCGTTCGAACTGCACAACTTTGTGGACCTGTCGCTGTTCGGCCTGGATATTTCCCTCAACAAGGCCGTGGTCATGATGTGGGTCGTGATTGCGCTCGTGGCCGGTTTGCTGATCACGGCGGGCTCATCACGACGATTAGTTCCCAATAAGCTTCAGAGCCTGGCCGAATTGCTGGTGGACTTTATTCGGGGCATTATTCTCGACACGATGGGCCAGGATGGCATGCGATTTTTCCCCTTCATTGCCACCCTGTTTCTCTTCATCCTGTTCAGTAATTTGATTGGGTTGATTCCCGGTTCGTACACGGTAACGAGCCAGATCATCGTCACAGCCGTCTTTGCCGTGGGCGTGTACGCGATGAGTTTGATTGTGGGGTTCTTGCGTCACGGAGTGAAATTCCTCCGCATTCTCGCGCCGCCCGGCACGCCGGGATGGCTGCTGCCGTTCATGATGCCGATTGAGTTGATCAGTCAGCTGGCGAGACCCATCTCCTTGGCGGTTCGGCTCTTTGCCAATATGACGGCGGGTCACGTGATTCTCGGCGTGCTCTTCGGGCTCACCATCGCCGGGGGCGCGCTGATCGGGTGGCTGCCGTTTGCCTTTACAATCGCGATGAATGCGTTGGAGGTCGGCATCGCCTTCATCCAGGCCTACATTTTCACGGTTTTGACGTGCGTCTATCTCGGAGACGCCATGCATCTTCATGGGCAGGAGTCGCACGCCCACTGAACAGATACTCATAAGGAGGAAAGGACACGCAATGGATTCAGCAGCATCCGCCTTATTGGGCATGGGAATGGCGGCGGCCGGCTTTGCCGGAGCCGGTGTGGGAATCGGCTATATCTTCGGCAAAATGATCGAGGCAGTCGCCCGCCAGCCGGAAGCGGAGGGCCGGGTCGGAAAGTACATGTGGATCGGGTTCGTGCTGGTTGAGGCGATCGTGCTCTACGGACTTGTCGTTGCCTTCATCATCATGGGATTGCGGAAGTAGGACCAGCGTCGAGTTTGTCGCCCCGTCCGTTCGGGCCGTATCATTCCTGGGGCCGTGGACGGCAAGGCGGACTCAACTCGCCCAATCGATCCAACGAAAGGTGTCTCAGCAATGCCCCAGTTTGAGAGTCATTTTTTCTCGTCCTTGATTTTCTGGGAGATCATCTCCTTCGGGATTCTCTTGTGGGTCCTGTATAAGTACGCGTTCCCTCCCATCCTGGAGCTCCTGGAAACTCGTGAACGCAAGATTCGCGACAGCCTGGAGCAGGCGGAGCGGCATCGGGTTGAAGCTGAACGCAAGATGCAGGAGTATGAGGCTAAGCTCAGCGCCGTGTCACGGGAAGCGGAAGCCGTGCTGGTTCAAGCCAAGGAACGCGCCCAACGGTTGTTGGATGAAAATGAGCAGCGGCTGGTCACGGAGGCTGAGCGAATCAAAGCTGACGCGGCACGGGAAATCGAACACGAGCGGCGCAAAGCCATTCAAGAAATCCGCAACCAGACAACCGACCTGGCGCTATTGGTGGCTGAGAAGGTGGTGGAACGCAGTCTGACTGATGCCGATCACCGGCGCATGGCCGACGAAGCCCTAACGGCTGTGGCTGCGCATTACCGCGAGAAGCCATGAGTTCCGCCGTAGTGGGTCTGTGCCATTCATGCCTCTGTCGATCGCTGTTCATTAGCACTGCCTCGGCGATATCCTTCCAGATCCACCGTCACAAATCGGAATCCCAGGTCTTTGAGTTTGGCCGTCACGTGCCCGCGGAGAGCCGGACTTAACATTCCAGCCAGCTCGTCTTTTTCTATTTCAATTCTGGCAATGTCACCGTGGTCCCTCACCCGGAATTGCCTAAGCCCTTGTCTAAACAGGAAAGCCTCCGCTTGCTCGACGCGAGTCAATTTTTCCCGTGTAATGGCTGTGCCTCTGGGGATGCGGGACGACAAGCAGGCGGCTGCGGGTTTCTCCCAGTTGGAAAGCCCCAGGTCTCTCGCGAGCATCCGAATGTCGGCCTTCGTCAACTCCGCTTCGACCAGCGGACTTCGCACGCCCCATTCACGAGCCGCCGCAATACCGGGCCGGTCGTCGCCCAAATCGTCAATGTTCGTGCCGTCGACGATCGCATCGATGCGCAGATCGTGTCGCAACTTCCCCAAGGCTCGATAGAGATCCGTCTTGCAGTGATAGCATCGACTGGCGTCGTTCCGAACGAAGTCCTCGATCTCGAGTTGATCCGTTTCGATCAGCAGATGCCGCACCCCAATCTCGGCGCTCACGCGGCGCGCCATCTCTAACTCAATGTCGGGGAAGGTCGGTGACACCGCGGTGACGCCTACAGCGTCTGCTCCTAAGCGGTCATAGGCCACTTTGAGCACCAGTGTGCTGTCGATGCCCCCCGAAAAGGCGACCACCACAGAGCCCATGTCTCTGAGCAAGGCCTCTAAGGTGTGCAGTTTGTTCGTTAATGTAGCGGGCATGTCAACTTTTGCAAGATTTCGGCAGTTTTAACAGGATGCTCAAAAAAGGCCGTCAACGCGGCCGCAAGGAGGGTGAAAGCCCGGAGCATACCCTCCTGGGGTACATGAGGACTTCAGCCGACTGAGAACAAAGTTGGGGACTTTTTTCAGCATTCTGCTACTGTTTCACCTTGGCCTTGGCCAAGTTGCCGACCACCACCAAGGCGTAACGGTTCGGATGCAAGTAGTGTTTAGCAACTCGCAGCACCTCGTCCTTTGTGACCTGTTCAATCAACTTGGGGTAGCGGGTGAAATAATCGTGCCCCAAGCCGTACAGTTCCACCAGCGCCAACACTTCAGCCAGTTTTGATATCGTGTCCAA
>JBOHOS010000291.1:0-2513 GCA_050731295.1 Nitrospiraceae bacterium
TGTTTAAACGACAGCGTCGGCATGCAGAGTTAACGTCTGTCTAATCTGCTGGGAAGGCTCAATGGGCAAGCTAATTCGCTTCATTGATCAATGCCCCAGCATTCGAACTGGATTGCCATTTGTGGCGATCGTCACTACTTGCTGTCTGTCGTTCTCAGAGTTAGCAACGGCTCAAAGCGCACCGGAAGATTTGGACGAGATTCGATTGTTGCAAGAGGAAACTGTGGAGACGCCGATGCGCCGGGAGCAGCCCATTTCGAAGTCGCCGGCCAATGTCTATGTCATTACGGATGAGGATATACGTCACTCGGGCGCGCCCGATATCCCCACCGTGTTGCGTCGAGTTCCCGGTCTCGAAGTCATGCAGGTGACCGGGGCGCAATTCAACGTGAGCGCTCGAGGTGATAACCAAGCGATTGCCAACAAGATGCTCGTATTGGTGGACGGGCGGTCGATCTATTTGGATCTCTCGGGCGAAACCTTCTGGAAGGCTCTGCCGGTCACATTACCGGAGATCAAGAAGATCGAGGTGGTGAAGGGGCCGTCGTCCGTGTTGTATGGTTTCAATGCATTCGATGGCGTGATTAACATCATCACGAAAGCTCCCAGCGAAATTAAAGGGACCACGTTGCAAGTGGGAGGCGGGGAATTCGGCACGATCGCGAGTGCCGCTATTCATGCCGGAACGGTGGGGAAGTTCGGCTACCGTCTGTCGGCCGGGCATGACCAAAACCAGCAATGGCGCAATTCCGACGCTTTAGCTTTTCGCTCCAACAAATTTAACGTTCAAACGGACTATCGGCTGCCAGGCAACGCCAAGCTGTTCCTCGAAGGTGGATTGGTTGATGTGAATAAGTTTGACGGCAATTTCACGGAGATAGTGCAAACATCCACCGCATTTTCAGATGGATACGCACGAGTCGGATATGAGCGGCCCAACTTTTTTATTCGATCGTTCTTTAGAAAATTTGATTCCACCTCCGACGTGCTCACGACTCCCGCGTTGGCGCCTTTTTTACGAATTACCAGTCCTCTCGGGAATCAACGACAGTCGACGGCTGGGGAGACCTATGACATAGATGCTCGACATATCCTAGAGATTAGCAGCTTTAATACGTTCAACTACGGTGCGAATTACAGACACAATACCATCTCTAGCGACTGGGCGGATGGAACCAGTCATGAGAATCGCCTCGGGCTCTACGTGGAAAACGAATTACGGCCCATGCAGTCCTTCTCGATCATCACAGGAGTCCGATATGATCTGCACTCCGCCATCAATCCAACCGTCAGCCCTCGTGTGGCCTTAGTTTACAACTTATCTCCTAACCATACTCTTCGAGGGACAGCCGCCGTCTCGTACCGATCGCCTACGCTCCTACAGGAGCATTTTAGAGGCCAATCTGTAGCGAGCCTCCCAACGGTCATTCCGGGCTTCAATGTGAACACCGTGACACCGATACCGGGGAATACCAATCTCAAGCCAGAACAAATTATTTCCTACGATGTTGGATACCAGGGCTGGTTTTTAAAGCATACGCTCAGAATCCGAGCCGATTTGTTCTTCAATCACATTTCTGATCTGATCGGCGTCTCAGATGCCCTCGTAAGTAACCGACCAGGCAGCGCGGATATCTATGGGGGAGAGGCCGGATTTGAATACGACGCTACAGAATGGTTAAGCCTTTTTGCGAACTATTCTTATCAGGAATTCGGCCAAAATTTTACGGGCGATACTCGACGCGGGGGGCCTCGATTCAAAATTAATGCGGGGGCTCGCGGTGAATGGACAAACGGACTGAACGGCGAAATCGTGCTCTACCATGTCGGGGCCGCCACCTATCCGGTGGCCGGCACGTTTTCTGACTTTGCAGCCGGCTTTCCTCCATTCATCCCTCCCCTCATTCCGCTCAGCGCCGTCCCCGATTCCAGGGTCGGCAGTTATAACCTGCTCAATATAAGAGGCGGCTATCGGTTCTGGAAAGAGAAGGCTGAAGTGGCCGTCGCGGTCTTTAACGCGTTGAATGATGAACATCGTGAACACCCTCTGGGAGACATCATCAGTAGTCGTATCATGGGTTGGCTGACACTCAAATTTTAGGCTGTGTGACCAAGCCATGACTGTGCGCCCAACATAACTATAGGAGGTGGGTCATGAAGAGATCAGTCATCATGTTCATTGGATTAGTGACGGTAGCGGTCGCGTGGCCAAATGCGCCAGCCATAGCGGTGGAGTGCACGCCGAAGCAGCAGGAGAAAACGGATCAATGGAACATGGTATATGCGCTCGAGGACGCCATTAAGGGACACAATGCAAAAAAACAAAAGGAGATCGATGGGTATGTGACGCATGACGTGTACGTCGAAAGAGGTGATGGGAGCCCACCGACAACGACTAGGGAGGAATATGCGAAACACAACAAGCATGATTGGGAAAGATTCGAAGGACATAATGTAAAGAATTGTCGTGTCTCAGATATTAATGTTTCTGGAGATTCGGCTACTCTCCATAC
>JBOHOS010000292.1:0-1442 GCA_050731295.1 Nitrospiraceae bacterium
ACGTTGCTCGGCTTAGTGAGTCTTATATCCGTACAGCCAACGCGCCGTCGTCCCACCGACATTCCTCACCGTATGCGGCACGCCTGCCGGAATGAGAATTTCCTCACCCGGCTTCGGCCGCAAGACCCGCCCTTGCATCTCCAATTCCAACTCCCCTTCCAGTATCATCACCAACTCGTCGGTTGAGTGCACATAGTCAACCCATTCCTGTCCAGGTGGGTCGACCCAGAGGCCGCAACTGAAGCCGCGGGAGCGCCAATTCTGTTCAATCGTTTGTTTGTTTTCTTTGTTCACGGGACTTAGCGTACCCAATTCCTCGACCTATTAATGAAGCCATGAAACTCTGGAAACCAAGTTCGGGATTTGGTTCTCGATACCGTCCTTTCAGGCCACTTATTTTCTCAGACAGAATAAGACAGCCAGCATCATAAAGCCTTTCACGAACTAACTTCTGGCAGAACAATTCGTAGCGCCTTGCATATGATGCCCCGCGGAATTCTTCGAAAACTTGGAAATGCGGCTCCGCAACTCCTACAGGGCTTGTAGAGCGAGGACATTCTTCCAGAAGCATAAAATAACCAAGCCACGGCCGAGGAGAAGCCTTAAAAGCTCCTTCTCTGTAAGCAGTCCAGAGGTCTGTAGCACTCCCTAGCGCCTCCTCAGTGCGGTTATTGTAATTGTTGCCGAAGGAGGGACCGACCTGTGACTTAAATTCAATTGAGGCTAATAGATCACCGTTCATTTTGATGAGTAAGTCCCACTGCTTCGTCGGACGGAAGAACCCTGGCAACTCAACATGAATCTTTCTAGAGACAGTTGCATTGGTAACGCCATTTTCGACTAGAAGCTCCCCTATTAACTTAGCGAAGCCATCCATTTGAGCCCCGCCAGTTACGGCGCTTCGAGCGCCTTGATCTCGTATACCTGTCCCAAGCCCTTGCCTTTGCTCCTGCTCTCCTCGCGTGCTCCAAAAATAACGAACTGCTGTCTGTACCCTGCGGTGAACATCTTTCATCCCGTATGGACCCCAGGGTTAATCATATGCACTTTTGCATTGGCGAAGAGGTCTGCTGTGGCTGCGCTGACGCGCTCGTAAGCAAGAGTAAAATAATGAGGATCCACTTCTACTCCTATGCTATTCCTACCCCACCGCGAAGCCGCAAGGTTTGTTGTTCCTGTGCCCATAAATGGATCCAGTACGGTGTCTCCGACGAAACTGAACATTCTTATGAGACGCTCCACTAGTTCAAGGGGGAATGGTGCAGGGTGATGCTTGGTCGAAGCACCGGTAAGACCAGACCAGATTTGCTGAAACCACTTTTTGTGGTTTTCTGTAGAAATCACGCTCAACACACGGGTGGCTACGGAAGGGTTTCGATAACCACCTGGTTTCCTCTCCATGAGGATAAATTCGACGTCATTCTTAATTACCGCATTGGGCT
>JBOHOS010000293.1:0-4574 GCA_050731295.1 Nitrospiraceae bacterium
GGTCTAAGGTCTGCTTGGTCTGCTCGACGAAGTCCTCGGCTCGATCCACCAATGCTTCTGCGGCGTCTCTGACATGATCCACAACATCGAGAACGGTCGCTTTGGCGTCCTGGACGGTGTCCTGCACTCGCTCTTCGAGCTGTTCCAGCTTGTCCGCCATCGCGGCGCGGGTCTCGGCGATGTCTCTTAGATCTTGTGAGATTGGGTTTGATCTTTGATCCATGTCGCATGCTCCTTCATGGTCTGGACCGTCTTGGACGGCACCACGTGGATATCGGCTGCCGTGCGTCTCCCCTTGGCGAGTAAGGCCACGCCGGCTGCCAGACACAGGCCGCCGACGATCCCATAACACCCCCACAAAGGAAGGCCCGTGAGCGCTTGCACGAGATGAACGAGCATCAAGATCAGCAGGACCGCGCCGACGACGGCGATCCCTATGCCGGCGCCGACTGAGATGGCCGCTCTCCGGGCCTTTCCCAGTTCGTGCTGCACCTCGTGCTTGGCCAATCGAATTTCCTGCGCGACCAGGTTCTTGATGTCGTGAAGCAGCCCTTCCAGCAAGGCAGCGAAACTTGGGGTCAGCCGGAAGCGAGCGTGTGATCTCGTTTCGGTTGTCGGATCGTGAAGCGAGTGAAGTGCCATAGCTACCTCGCTCTCATCCTGGCCAACAGGTATCCCACGCCCAGGCCTAGGAGCAGAGATTGAATGGGGTATCGGCGGATCAATAATTCCACATCTTCTCTCGCGCCGGTGAAGCCCTGCTCCTGCAGGTACAGGCCGGCCTCATCGAAACTCTCTGCAACGGCCGTTGCCGTGGCGCCGATCGTACCTTCTTGGGGGGCCTTTTCACGGATCATGTCGGCCGCCACTCGCAGTTTCTCACCGGCGGCCATGGCGGCTTGATCGGCTGTATTGGCGGTGGTCGTGGGCAGCGTCGACGTCCCGCTCTCCGGTCCGAACTCCTGCGCTCTGCCTGTCTCCATTGGTCCCTCCTCGACGTGTCGGGTCATGGTGTGGATGGTGTGGTTGCCGCGGATTCGGATGCTCGACAATCACTTTGGCGCGCGGCTTCTTGGATGTCCGCCGTGCGTGGTGTCGTTGTTACGGTCGTGGATGAGGCGCTCCTCATCTTCATGTGATCTGAGTCGTCCAGCGAGGCCGTCAGTGAGAGCGTTCCGGCCACTAAGATCAGCGCTCCTCCTTTCGCGGCGAGGGTGGACCGCCGGAAAAGGTTTGCCATGACTCGGTGCAGAGATGGATTCTTTCGCTCACCCATGGTCGCTCCATCTGCCGCGCTGTCTTGGAAACTCCTGTGGAACTCGCGGCTCGACATCGCCCGGCTTCACTTCTTCGCTTTGGCGCCGTGGTCCGTTTCAACCATAGGAAGATCAGGAAGATCGCTCATGGCCGGTCCATCATCCAGGACAATGACAGACCGGTGATCGCGTTCCGGACGGCGGTCTAGTCTATATGACTCATCATGACTCATCTGTGCAAGTGCAAGGGATGCGCCTCATCGAAATCAAATCGGGAGACTCTACACTCAGGGGCTGGGGACACTCTAGAAACAATTGGGACTTCGCGGCCTTTGAAAGTTCGTCCCATCGCTCCAAGTGAAAGAGGCGCGTTTTCTCGTCACTAGTTAGCTCAAGTATGAACACCACGATGTCCTACAGAGGACAGACCGTCCATGCCGGCCAGCCGTTCGGCAGAGTCCATTATCGAACTTGGCGTCCGACATTGCACTTCTCAGAGTCCTCATCTATCACAAAAAATTTGTTACTACAAAAATTGTGCCTCACCTCATATCATACTCATACCGCATCATGAATTTCACTGTGTGAATAACTGCGTGTCTCGATCAATCGGTCTTTCGGTAGATTGCTGTCCCATTTCGTCTGAGAGAGGTGCGAGGAATTTTCGTACAACCTGATTGAAGCGCCGCCTATCCAGGTTTTTTCAAGGACGGTCTGTCCTGAGGCGGACAAGGTGTGAAGTTACAAAGAAATTTCGTTGGTGGTAAGGGGCCTCTTCTCCAAGGTTCTTAAGATACCCCGACAAGACGCTCCGTTCGCCATCTGCTGTTTGCTTCGCCCGAATCGGGCCGCTTCGCTTCATGTTATTGAGAATTCAACACTCTTCCGCGGTGTCACGGAAACACATAGAAAGGGCTCAACCTTTGCTTTACGGTACTGCAAAAGATCGAGGAACGAACCCTTACGTTGAAAGGAGGTTCAGATGACGCCGAATATCACTCACACGATGGTCGAGGACATAAACATGACAGA
Organism: Nitrospiraceae bacterium; assembly: GCA_050731295.1. Lineage (GTDB taxonomy): Bacteria > Nitrospirota > Nitrospiria > Nitrospirales > Nitrospiraceae > JBOHOS01. The sequence continues at coordinate 2,289 of JBOHOS010000293.1, forward strand.
AGGACGTATTGCAGTCGCTCCCGCTGATGATAAATGCGCTCGTTGCGGAGGGCTGATGGTGCACTCGCGTTACATCGACCTCCTCGACGATACGGGCCAATTGGAATTTACCGCAGAGCGCTGCATTCAGTGCGGCGACGTCGTCGATCCGGTGATCCGGCATAACCGAGTGCGCCAAGCGGCCGCCAATCATTGTCCCCCGTCGCGGGAACTCGGCCGGGTGGCGTGATACGCGGATCAGGACTTGAGTCAACGAGCGTTCAGGATTATAGGCAAGCAGACACGGGCCGTGGGGCCGTCCTGAAGCCATGTAAAGGACCGGATAACCAAGGAGCGATTCATGCAGCGTCCAAGTCAATTCATGCGTCTTAGTTTACAAGATCGTGCCCGTGCCCTGGGGCTGGCACGCCGGCTTCTCGGCGTGACGGAGGGACATCACCATGAATTACACACAGCGACAACCCAAGGCCACCCTTTCTCGAATGGTGTCGGACCCGCCCCGACCTTGAGGAAGGTGTGACCGGCGCATCAAGGCGCCGCTGCAGAGGCGCTCGTTACACGACGAAAAAAAACAGCCGATTATCGGCGGTGGATTCCGGAGTCGGCCGTGGAGGATCCCCTGGCGGCTCGTTGTGAACTTCTTGAACCGATGTACAATCTCCTCGCATGTTCTATGGTAAGTCCAATCCCATGCGAAAAGCGTTGTGGTGGCTGGCCGGTATTCTCGGCGCATTGGCGCTGATCGGTGGTCTGACTCTCGCCTTCATCGACGAACCCCTGCGCGGCTACGTCGAACGCGAACTCAATAGGCGGGTCCATGTCTATACGTTTCGCGTCGGCGACTTGGATGTTCATCCCCTAAGTTTCTCAGTCGACCTCCAAGACCTCGTTATGACTCAAAAGAGTCATCCGGACCCGCCTATCGTTCACATTCAGCAATGGCGTGCGAGTATTCACTGGCGGAAACTGCTGACCGGCCATATGGTGAGCGATCACAGCATCGAGCGCCCCATCCTTCGTCTCACCCGGGCGCAATTCCAAAAGCACGTCAAAGCCGACAAGGACAAGGCACGCGCGTGGCAAGAGATGGTGCGCGCAATTTATCCATTCGAGATCAATGAACTGACGATCACTAACGGAGATATCAGCTACCAGGATAGCGCTCGAGCCAGGCCGCTGCGTGTGAGTGAGCTGAATTTCAAGGCCGGCAACATTCGCAATATCGAATCCCAGGACGGCGTCTATCCGTCGGATATCCACCTGGACAGCCATATGTTCGAGCACGGCCGGCTGACGATCGACGGCTCGGCTGACTTTTTGGCCCAGCCGCACCTGGGCCTCAATGCGGAGGTCCAGCTGGATGACGTGGACCTGAATGATTTGATTTCACTCGCCGGCCGGTATCGCATTCAAGTGCGGGAGGGCATGCTGTCGGCAAAAGGCCATGTCGAGTATGCGCCGCGCCTTCAGGTGATCAGACTCACCACGTTGAAGATGCACGGGGTGCGGCTCGACTATGTCCATACCTCCAAACCCAACGAGGCCGGAAAACAACTCGCAAAAAAAGCGGCTCAGGAGGCACAAGAAGCGAGCAATCATCCGGAGTTGCTGCTCCAAGTCGATCAGGGGTCGATCGAGAACAGCGAGTTCGGTTTTATCAACAAGGCGGTGAAACCGGAATATCGGATCTTCCTCAGCGGCACCGATATGTATCTGGAGAACTTCAGCAATCAGCTTTCCGAAGGAGCCGCGGTCGTGAGGCTCAGGGGCATGTTCATGGGGAACGGTCCCGTGCAAGCGAACGGCATCTTTCGCCCGGAGATCAATTCGCCCGACTTCGACCTCGACATTCGCATTATCAAGGCCCAGGTGAAGTCCATGAACGACATCTTGCGCGCGCATGGCGACTTCGACGTCACGTCCGGATTGTTTTCCTTGTACACCGAGTTCAAGGTCAAGGACGGCGGTGTCAATGGATACATCAAACCCCTGTTCAAGGACCTGGATGTGTATGATCCGGCCCAAGACAAGAACAAAGGCCTGCTGGGCAAGATCTACGAGGGTATCGTGGGGGGTGTCTCAGGGGTGTTGGAGAATGCGCCTCGCGATGAAGTCGCGACGAAGGCGGAGGTCTCGGGTCCGCTCAAAACCCCCCAAGCCAGCACCTGGCAGGTCGTGGTGAAGCTCATTCAGAACGCGTTTTTTGAAGCCATTGTGCCCGGCTTCGAGCGGTAGGCTCGAAAATCGTAGCCTGATCCGAAGGCAACCAAGCAGACAGCGCATGAC
>JBOHOS010000294.1:0-3540 GCA_050731295.1 Nitrospiraceae bacterium
CGTCTCGAGCAGCGCGATGTGTTGCGGTTGATCCATGTCTCCCATCGGCACCTGGTGCGAACGGAATGTGCCTTCCACCGGCTTGCCGTCCACCTCTTTCGGGCCGGTCCAGCCTTTCGGCGTGCGAAGCACGATCATCGGCCAGCGGGGGCGCCGCGTGAAGCCGGCGGTGCGGGCGTCGTGCTGGATCCGCGCGATCTCGGCGATGATGGCGTCGAGGGTGGCGGCCATACGCTGATGCATGTCTTCGGGTCGGTCCCCTTCCACGAAGTACGGGGCATAGCCGTAGCCGCGGAGCAGCGATTCGAGCTCATCGTGCGGCAGGCGCGCCAGCACGGTAGGTCCCGCAATCTTGTAGCCGTTGAGATGCAGAATCGGGAGCACCGCGCCGTCGCGGACCGGATTCAGGAATTTGTTCGAATGCCAGCTTGCGGCGAGCGGGCCGGTCTCCGCCTCGCCGTCGCCGATCACGCACGCCACGAGCAAATCGGGGTTGTCGAATGCGGCGCCGAACGCGTGGACCAGCGCATAGCCGAGTTCGCCGCCTTCGTGGATCGAGCCGGGAGTTTCGGGCGCCACGTGGCTCGGAATGCCGCCGGGGAAGGAGAACTGCTTGAACAGCCGCTTCATGCCGTCCTCGTCCTGGGAAACATTCGGATACACCTCGCTGTAGATTCCCTCCAGGTAGGTGTTCGCCACCAGGCCGGGGCCGCCGTGTCCCGGGCCCGTAATGTAGATTACGCTCAGGTCGTGCGCCTTGATGACGCGGTTGAGATGGACATAGATGAAATTCAGGCCGGGCGTGGTCCCCCAGTGACCCAGCAGGCGGGGCTTGATGTGCTCGCGGATGAGCGGCTTCTTCAGCAGCGGATTGTCGTAGAGATAAATTTGCCCGACGGAGAGATAATTCGCCGCGCGCCAATAGGCATCCATTTTCTTCAAGAGGTCCGGATTCAGCGGGCTCGTTGCGATGGCTGTCATGGTGTATCTCCGTATGTCTGTCGTGTCCGTTCGTGGATGGACGCCGGCCCGTGCCGCCGGCGTGTCCTAGGTCTCGTCCAACTCCGATGCGACCGCCTGGTCGGCGAGAAGCTTCACGATTGACCGGGCGATCTGCAATTCTTCATCCGTGCGGATGACGCGGACCGTCGCGCGGCTTCCCTCTTTTGTCACGATCGGAGCGTCGGCGCGGTTGCGCGTCGCGTCCAGGTCGATGCCGAGGAAGTCTAGCCCGTCGCAAATGCGTGCCCGAATGATCGCCGCGTGTTCGCCGATCCCCCCGGAGAACACCAGCGAGTCCAGTCCGCCGAGCGCGGCCGCGAACGCGCCGATGCTCTTCTTGACCTGATAACAGAACAGCGAGACCGCCTCGGCGGCGCGCACATCGCGGCTCTCGCGCTCCAGCAGGTCGCGCAAGTCAGGACTGATTTCCGACACACCCAGCAGTCCGGAGCGGGCGTTGACCAGATCGTGGAATTGATCAATGTCCATGTCCTGGGTCTTGAGCAGATAGATGACGCACCCGGGATCCAAGTCTCCCGAGCGCGTGCTCATCGGCAACCCGGACGTGGGCGTGAATCCCATCGTGGTGTCGATGCTCGTCCCGCCGCGCACCGCCGCCACGCTGGCGCCGTTGCCGAGATGCGCGAGGACGACGCGGCCGCGGGCCGCCTCGGGGCCTGCCACGCGGGCAAGTTCTTCCATGAGGAACGCGTAGGATAAGCCGTGGAACCCGTAGCGCTGGATGCCCATGGCCGCATAGCGGCGAGGAATCGGGATTAGTTTCGCCACGCGCGGCATCTCGCGGTGAAAGGCGGTGTCGAAGCAGGCCGCCTGCGGCACATTCGGGTGCCGCTTGCCGAACGCCTCGATGAGCGCGATGGCCACAGGCAGATGGTCCGGATCGAAGGGGCTGATCTGCCGCAACGCCTCCAGCATGTCCGACGATATCCATTGCGGGTCGCTGTACTGCATCCCTCCGTGAACCATCCGGTGCCCGATGGCGCTGAGAGCGGACACGCTGGTCTTTCGTTCGAGGCGTTCCATTAAGAGAAGCACACACGCGGTATGGTCGGGCGCGTGCACGGCAGAACGCTCCGTGCGCCCGCTCGTCCCATCGGTCATCGTCAGCGCCGTGCCCGGCAACCCGATGCGCTCGATCTTGCCCGACAGAAGGCGAGCGAGCGCCGGTTCCGATCCGAAGAGCGCAAACTTGATGCTGGATGAGCCGGCATTGATCGCCAGAATGCCGGCATGCGATCGACGATCCGTGGTCAGCGTCACACCCTCTTCTGCCCAGGGTACAATTTCACCCGCTATTGCACCACCCGGTCCCCGGCGCGCCGAGACGCGCCCATTCCCCGCGGCCAGCCTGCCGAGACAGGCTCCATTCCTATTTCCTCCCCCAAGCCCGCCGAGACGGACTCTTTGCCCAGGGGACGCGCCCCTTCCCGAGCTTCCGGCAGCTCCCTCGCTTCCGGCGATGATCCTCATCGTATAAGGGAGCCGGAGGGAGTGTAAACTCCAAAATTTGGCGCCCTTGAAAATGACGAGCGAGCGGGGGAGCGCCTAGGAATCGGCGATGTCAGGAATTACCGTGGCGGGCTCCTCACCGAGCTTGCGGTAAGACGGTTCCGGAACTAGTCGGCTTTCCCTATCAGCTGAGGGACAGGATGCTCGTCGTCCGGGCGATCCGGAGTCCATCCACCGCCGAGAGCCTTGTAGAGTTGAACGATCGACACCAGATGAAGCCGATGGGTTCCGGTCAGCGCCAGCTCCGCCTCGAAGAGATTGCGCTGCGCGATGAGCACGTCGAGATAGTTGGCCAGCCCACCCTTGTAACGGAGATTCGCCAACCGTAAGGCCGACCGGAGGGCGTTGACCTGTTCCGATTGCGCATCGCGCTGCTCGCGAGCGGTCCGCACGGCGACCAAGGCATCCTCGACCTCTTTGAACGCGACCAGGATCGTCTGCTCATACTGGGCCAACGTCTGGCGGGCCTGCGCTTCAACCGCACGCTGCTGGAAGCCTAAGATTTGGGCGTTGAACACCGGGCCCATCAACCCCGCGCCCGCCACGCCGAACACGCCGCCATCTCTGCCGTCGGCTTTGATCACCTCGGACAGTTGTGGATGCGCGACACCCAGCAAGCCGGTCAGCGAGAGCTTCGGAAACCGATCGGCCTTGGCCATGCCGATCCTCGCGGTCATCGCGTGAAGATCCTGTTCCACCTGAACGATATCCGGACGCCGCTGCAGCAATTCCGACGGCAGGCCCGGCGGCACCTGCGGCGGGAAAACCTGCTCGGTCAGCGAGCGCCCGCGAGGGATCGACATTGGGTTGCGGCCCAGCAGCACGCTCAGCTCATTCTCCTTCTGGACCATTTGGCGTTCCAACTCGGCCGAGCGGGCCGCGGCATTCGCCCGTTCCGCCTCGAATTGGTCGGCATCCAATTTGGAGATGACGCCTTGCCGCAAGCGAGCCTGGGCGATCTTCACCGATTCTTCCCACGACTTCAACGTCCGTTTGGCGATGTCCAAT
>JBOHOS010000295.1:0-4607 GCA_050731295.1 Nitrospiraceae bacterium
GGGCCATGCGACGCATGACCCGGCGTTGTTTCACTTCTTTCCGACATGGAACACGTGGCTAAACGGGACTACTACGAGATCCTCGGCGTTGAACGCCAAGCGTCCGATGACGAGCTGAAGAAAGCCTTCCGCAAGCTCGCCCGCCAATACCATCCCGATCTCCAAAGCGGAGAACAACACAAGAAAGCCGCCGAGGAAAAATTTAAGGAAGTCAATGAGGCCTACGAGATTCTCAGCGACCAGGAAAAACGCCGGCGGTACGACCTGTTCGGACATGCCGTGGGACAGCAAGGGTTCGGCGGAGGATTCGACGGTGATTTCGGTCGCGGCGGGTTCGGCGACGTCTTTAACGACATCTTCGAAGATTTCTTCGGCGGCGGCGGCGCGCGAGGGGGGCAACGCCCGGAACGCGGCACTGACCTCCAATACAATCTGGAACTCTCCTTTGAAGAAGCCGTCTACGGCAAAGAAGCCAAGCTCAAGATTCCCCGATGGGAGGTCTGTCAGGAGTGCCAAGGAACCGGGGCGCGTTCACCGTCCGGCATTAAAGTCTGCGCGACCTGTAAAGGCGCCGGACAACTCCGGTTCCAGCAAGGGTTCTTCAGCATCAGCCGGCCCTGCACGACGTGCGAGGGTGCGGGGCAGATCATAACGGATGCCTGCGGGACGTGTCGCGGCAAGCGACGCGTGTACCGCGAGCGCATCCTCTCCGTCAACATTCCGGCGGGCATTGAATCGGGAATGCGGTTGCGTCTGTCCAATGAAGGAGAGCACGGGGCCGGCGGAGGCCCCTCGGGCGATCTCTTTGTCGCCATCAGCGTCAAGCCCCATCCGATTTTCAGCCGGAAGGGCAATGATATCGTCTGTGACGTTCCGGTCTCTTTCATTACGGCGATCCTCGGTGGGAAGGTCGAAGTGCCGAGCCTCAAGGGCAATACCGTCATCAAAGTTCCGGCCGGCACCCAGTATGATAAAACGTTACGTCTCAAAGGCCTGGGAGTGCCCAGCCTCAAGGGGCATCAGACCGGCGACCAAGTCTTTAAGGTAAAAGTTCAGCTTCCCACCAAGCTGACTGCGAAACAGAAGGAGCTCCTGATGGAATTTGCCAAAGAAAGCGGCATGTCCATGGACAATGAGGGAGATGGCTTCTTTGACAAGATGAAGACGTTTTTTGAGTGATCCTCCACCCTCGTTGTTCATGATCGTCCTGCCTCGCCTGTATGCCTGTTTTTTTTATTCCTCCTGATTCGATTCGGCACGGCACGGTCACCATCACGGGCCCGCTCCTCGAACATTTGCGCGGCAGCCTTCGCGTCCAGACCGGCGAGGAGGTCTGGCTGGGAAACGGCCGGCGGCAGCGCTATCGCATTCGGGTCACCCACATCGACCGTCGTGAGTTACGCGGCGAGATTCTCGAAGAGCGCACCGCCCGCGTGCCAATCGTGCCGTCCCTCGCGCTCGGTCAGGCCCTGCTGAAAGGGGAACGGATGGAGTGGGTCATACAAAAGGCGACAGAACTGGGAGTGGCCGCAATCGTTCCGTTGGTGTCTGCGCGAGTCATCACCAGACCGAAGGCCGAACGCCTGACTCCACAGCACGAGCGGTCGCAGCGCATCGCGTTGGAGGCCGCGCAGCAGGCTGAGCGATGGGACATCCCGTTGGTGAGCCGGCCGGAGGCGGCCTCCGATTTTTTTGCAAGCCGCTCGCCGTCCTCGTTGAAGCTCATTCTGGTCGAGCGAGAGGGGGAGCAAGGCCTTCCGTCAGTGGCTCTGCCGCAAAGCGCCGAACATCACATTGTGCTGGCGGTCGGACCGGAGGGCGGGTGGGAACAGGACGAACTGCAACGGGCCGTCGAAGCCGGGTTTACCCCTGTCACGCTTGGTCCGCGAATCTTGCGCGCCGAAACAGCGGCCGTTGCCGGAATTAGTATTCTTCAGAGCCGCTTAGGAGAGCTGGGATAGAGACCGCGATGGCTCTCTCATTGGCCGGCGGTAATGTGTATGATCGTGCCCTTCTCCCCACTCGCCCATCCATGCACTGGATCGGGGAATGACAGACCGAACAACGATTGCTTCATCCGATTGGTCTGTTCGATCCATCGAAAGCCGCCGTCGGTCGTCCGGTAGATCGCGCCGTGTTCCCCGACCACCCAGCCGGCTTTGGCATCGGTAAAGCGAATCCGGAGAAGGTCCGTCAATTTGGAGCACGTCCGAAGACACGGCAGCGTGCGATCGATCCACTGCTTGCCGCCGTCTCCGGTTTGGTACATGGCGCCGGCATTACCGACGGCCCATCCATTCAAGGCGTCCGTGAAGAAAACATCAAAAAATGTGGCCGCGCCTGGAAGGTCCTGGCCGCTCCACGTTCGCCCGCCGTCTTCCGTGACGAGAATCGTTCCAACGGCTCCGACCGCCCCGCCGTGTTCCGCATCGGCAAAGTGAATCGAATAGAGAATCGCGTTTGTCCCGCTGGTCTGGTCGATCCACTGCACTCCGCCGTCTTCGGTATAGAGGATGGTTCCGCCCGCCCCCACGACCCATCCTGTCGATGGATTGAGAAAATACACGCCATAGAGCGCCGATTGTGTTCCACTCGACTGAGGCGTCCAGGTCTGCCCGCCGTCTTTCGAATGAAGGATGGTTCCATTTGATCCCACGACCCAGCCTTGGCGCTCGTCGGCAAAGAGCACGCCGGTCAGCAGGATGCGGGTCCCGCTCGGCACCGCTTTCCAGCGTTTGCCGCCGTCCACGGTTCTCAGGATACTCCCGCCGGAGCCGACGGCCCATCCCGCGCGCGCGTTCAGGAAATGTACGCCCAAGAGTGTGGCTTCCGTCCCGCTCTTTTGGAGCGCGGGTGTTGCTGTTGGAGTCTCGGCCGCGAGTCCCGTGCCCAAGACGCCCAAGCCGATGATCAGACAGATGACAGGAGCGCCGCGTCTCAGAGCACGTCGTAGCAGCCCCATCAATCTACCCGCAGCGGAGCCGTATCATCAAAATAGTTTTGATCGGGAAGCCCTTTTGCCTGCACGGTAAACTGCCCGGCTTCGACGCTCACCCATCGTTTGGGGGTACAGCAGGTCCCGTCGGGCAGCAGATCCCAGGAGCCGCGCCGCACGATGAGCGGGCCGGTAGCCGTGTCGGTCAGGAACTCATGTTCCTTCGAAATCCCGAAAGCATGCCGTCTGGGCACTCTGGCTTTGATCTCGGTATCCGTCCATGACACGATAATCGCCGCCACGTGGTTAAAGAGCACCTCACTGCGAGAGACGTTCTCGCGTAATTGAATGGGATTAAAATCATGTCCGCCTTCATTGAGCCCCGGCTGCGTGGCTTCGGTCGTCTTCAGGAAATTCCCGAAGTGCGCACCTTTGATCGTGACAATGTCATCCAGGCCGGCCGAGGCGGGCGAAAAAGCTTCAACCTTGGGAGTGGTGACTGTGAAGGTTCCGGCTTCCATCGACACGGTCCTATGCTCCGCGCAACAGGACCCGTCTGCATTGGGCGTCGTCCCTCCGCGCCGCACGACGACCGGCCCGCTTTTCGCGCTAAAGGGCACCCAGACATCAATTCGATCGTCATGCCAACGATAAATAATTCCGGGCACGCCACCGAAATCCACCCCGTTGTCCCCCTTATTGAAGTCCGCGAACGCGAACGGCGTGGAGCCGCTTTCAGAATAGATGCCGAAATTCTCTCCGGTGATCTTGACCAAACTTCCGACGGGAGCATCCGCAGGCGACAAACCGGTCGCCTTCGACACGCGCACGGTAAACTCGCCCAATGCCCGCGTGGTTTCGCCTCGCTTCAGCACCAGCGGCCCGCTACCGGCGTCCAACGGCACATGGACCACGATTAGCACATCGGTCCACTGAGCAATGGCTCCGGGTTTTCCATCGAACAAAACGGCATCGTCAGTCCCTCGCCTCGCTCCGAACCCTTTTCCGAACAAGACGACCTTGGTTCCCACCGGCCCGGACGCCGGATCGACGCGGATCGCGGGGATGACTTCCACCGGCGCGGCGTTACTGACGCTGTATTCCACCGGCGCGCAGCACGAGCCATCGGGTAAGGGATCGGAGGACGCCAGTCGGATCACCACATCACCGGATGCGGCATTGCCGGGTACCTCGACTTCAATCTTGTCGTTACGCCATCGACGAACCTTCGCCGGCACGCCGCTGATGAGGACATCATTGACACCGAACATCGTATTGGGGTCTTTCGATCCGGCCGTGTTGCCGAAGTATGACCCTATGATTTGAAGAGTCGCCCCAGGTTCCGCCTTAGGGGGCGTGACTGCCTCAATGGTCGGCTGCTGAACCGTAAAGATCCCGGCCTGAATCTTTTTCTTTCCCCTCCACACCTCCACCGGTCCAGTTGTGGCGCGCAACGGCACTTTCACGACGACCAGATCGGGGTCCCATCGCTGGATCAATGCGGGCGTGCCTTGGAAGAGCACGCGATTTTCCTGGGTCGATCGAAACTGGCCGAACCCTTTTCCGCCGATATTCACCGTCGCGCCCGGGGCGGCGGAACTAGGCGTTAAATTTGGCTGAGCAACAGCAGCGGGCAATGAGGGGGGAAACGATAGTCCGATAAGGATGAGGA
>JBOHOS010000296.1:0-2730 GCA_050731295.1 Nitrospiraceae bacterium
CTTCAGCGGGCAGTGCCGGGCGCTGACCTTCACCTTGATCGTGCGGCGGGCGGAAAACCACTCTGGCCAGGCCATCTCCAAAGCGGCATCATAGAGGTCCTGTTCACTGCGGTAGGCGCCGGATCCGACCTGCCAGAGGACGCGGCTCGCGATCCGGCTTTCGAGATTGGCCAGATAACAAAGGTCGAACGATCCGGTAAATCCCACTCCCCCTTGGGTCGCCGCACTGTCGCGGACGCCGAGCGACTGGAGTTCCTCGCACAGAAGGCTCTCCAGCCCGCGCGGGCACGGCGCAAAGAACATCTCTGCCGCCTGGCCCATTGCGCCTACCGAATGTTCAACAACTCGACCTCGAATACCAGAGTTGCATTTGGCGGAATAACCCCGCCGGCCCCGCGCGCCCCGTACCCCAAGGCCGGCGGGATCGTCAGCTTGCGGACCCCTCCGACCTGCATGCCCTGCACGCCTTCATCCCAGCCTTTGATCACGCTTCCCATCCCGAGAGGAAAGTCGAACGGCTCGTTCCGATCCTTGCTGGAGTCGAATTTCGTGCCGGTTGTCAACCAGCCCGTATAATGGACGGACACGGTCTGCCCGCTCTTGGCGGCCGGTCCCGTCCCGGTTTTCGTGTCTTCATACGTGAGCCCGGAAGCGGTGGTCGTTTCAGCCATGATCGTTCTCCTTGTGATTGATGGTAAGACAGATGCCCGGCGCTCCTATCCCATTTCGAGCAGCGTATGGCCGGGATTACGTTCTATGGCAAACCCTTTCGACCGCTGGTTCGGGAACAGGACCACGTGACGATCGAGGCGATCTTTCACGATCATCACATCCGTGGTCGTCTTGAATGTATGGGGATCACCCGCCAGCCAGGCGCTGCATTCAAAGGGAAGCGGGTCCAAAATGGTTTCGACCCGATATTCCTGACGAAGCCGATATTGCAGCACGTCGAACTGGAGGCGCCCGACGGCGGCGATGAACGACTCATTCTCGCTGAGGCTTCGAAGGATTTGAACCGTGCCCTCCTGTGCCATTTGTTGCACACCTTTGTCAAACGCCTTTCGCTTGCCGACGTCCGTGGGGCGGAGACGCGCGAACAATTCGGGTTGAAACTGCGGGAGCGGCTTGAAATTGAATCCGTCGGTAAGAGAGATCGTATCGCCGATGGCGAAGAGCCCGGGATTGATGATCCCGATGATGTCACCGGGATAGGCGGTGTCCAGCGTTGTCCGCTCTTGGGCCACGAGACTATGCGGTCTGGACAAGCGCACCTCGCTACCCAGGCGATGATGCTTGACGACCATATCGCGCTCGAAGCGTCCCGAGCACACCCGCAAGAACACCGTGCTGTCCCGATGCCTCGGGTTCATATTGGCTTGCAGTTTAAAGACATACGCGCTGAACGGGGTTTCCACGGGATCGACGGTCATTTCCGTGCCGTCGAGCCGATCGGCCAGCCGGGCGCCGGCGGAGGGCGCCAGTTCGACGAAGGCGTCGAAGAAGTTCTCAATTCCGAAATTGGTGAGGGCGGAGGCAAAGAACACCGGCGTCACCTCGCCGCGGAGGAACGCGTCGCGCGTGAAGGGATTGCCGGCGACTTCCAGTAATTCAAGATCGTGATGCAGGGTCTGCCGGATCTCATCGGACAGCACCGCCTCCGCATCGGGACTGTCCAAGGGCAGGTGCGTCATTTTGGCTTTCGCCGTCCCTCCTGCCGCCATTTTGGTGAACAGCAGGAGTTCGCGTCCGGCCCGATTGACCACGCCCGCAAATTCCGAACCGGTCCCGGCCGGCCAGTTGATCGGTGACGCGTGTATGCCCAGCACCTCCTCCACTTCAGCCACCAGGTCTAACGGCGGGCGACCGGGCAAGTCCATCTTGTTGATCAGCGTGAGGACCGGAATGCGTCGGAGGCGGCAGACTTCAAAGAGCTTGCGGGTTTGCGCTTCGACACCCTTGCCCGCATCGATCACCATGATGGCGCTGTCTGCTGCCGTCAGCGTGCGATAGGTGTCTTCGGAGAAATCCTGGTGGCCGGGAGTGTCCAGGACGTTAATGACGGCTCCTTTGTAGGCAAACTGCATCGCCGAAGCGGTGATCGAAATGCCCCGCTCTTGCTCCATGCCCATCCAATCGGACGCCGCCACCTTGCCGCCTTTCCGGCCACTGACCATGCCGGCCGTTCGGATCATGCCGGAGTACAGCAACAGTTTTTCGGTGAGCGTCGTCTTTCCCGCGTCCGGGTGGCTGATAATCGCAAAGGTGCGCCGTCGCTCCGCCGCCGCTCGGATCTCACTCAGCAACTGGGGATCCATCATCATCGGTGATGTCATTACTCCGGCCGTCGATTTCTTCTCTCGTTATTAACACTGAGGATCAGACGCGCTGGCAGGGGTGCGAGCAGAAGACTGGAAGACACGCGTCAAACACCATCGGTTTGACGGGATTATAACGCAGAATTCTTCAGAGATACAGGTCCTCACCGACGGTGGACCATGGATGTCCTTTGGCGGCATTTGCCTCCTTTGTCACTGAGTGATATAACCCTCGTGCACGGTCACGCTGTTGAAGGAGGTGCCGGCCATGCACGCCCGCCTGGTCCTCACTGCGCTTTCCCTGATTCTTATCATCGCTGTTCCTGTTTTCGATGGCTGCTCAAAATTTTCGCCTGAAGGGAAAAAGGAGACACACCGCCAGCGAGGACTCGCTTATTTCGAGAAAGGCCAGTAC
>JBOHOS010000297.1:0-2707 GCA_050731295.1 Nitrospiraceae bacterium
TTGTTCGGCACACTGGCGGGTCCGGCTGAGAGCCCCGCCATGCCTTGTGCACCGGCGACCATCATACCCATGACGATTACGCCGAATCCGCGACGAAACAAGATCCTGGTCCAACGCATCGCCGCCGAGTTCCTATTCATTGCTTTACAATGCCGGACCTTACAAGACCCATGGCAGAGAATCAAGCACAGGTTGAAGAGCCGAGCGGACGATTAGCTGTTTCGCGGTATCTGCCCTTATAACGAGAAGAGTGAATGATTCGGAAGGAAAAGCCATGAAAGAATTGATGTTCAGCCGACCCACTAACGCGTATCATCCAAAAGTCCTGGAGCAAGGCCTGCTTGGAAACCGTCGATGTCGTTTTGCATGGCGCCCTGGATTCGCGGTCCTATTCATGAGCCTCTCGTATCTTCGTTCTTCCTGATCGACGACCGGGTCGAATCGATCGTTGATGCGGAAACTCTTTCGCCTCAACGTATGATCTTTCAGAAACGCGAAGGCAAGAAACACACGGATCTTGATGTGACGTTCCATCATGCCAAGGGAACGGCGACCACGATTAAAGACGGGGTGGCCGAGACCAGTCCTATTCCGCCCGGCACGCAACACGCGTGTTCAGCCCTGTATTATCTCCGGAACCTCCCGTCAGTTACCATGGGATCAACCATACCCTGAATGTCCATCATGAAAAGAAAAATTATCCGATTGAAGTTCGGGCGGAGGCGCTGGAAGAGCTCGATGGGGCGGGGGGGTCATGCAGGCGTTGCGAGTATCCGTCTCTATGCCGTTTACGGGGATCTGGATGAATGAAGGCAACATGCAGGTCTGGGGTGACCAACGATAGGCGCCATCTGCCCCTCAGAGTCAAAGCCAAAGTGATGATCGGGTCGATTGTCGCCGAACTAATCGAGGTGCCCGGCATCGCGCAGGAGTTTGACGATTCATCAGCGAGAAACTCGTTCTAAGGTACTCAGTTTTTTCAGCCATCTCCTGGCCATCTCTTCTGCCTCCTGAATTTGCGCCGCCGACATCTGTTTCGCCAGAGCGTCCCGTAGCCCTCTGGCGGTTCTCGAACCCCGCGCAACCGCGATGTCCCACCACATCAATGCCTCCACCTCGTTGGGCAATTCTCCCCGTCCTTCATAACACATCTGAGCCAGAATGAGCACGGCCGGTATGTTTCCGTTCTCCGCGGCCAGATGAACCCAGCGTCGCGCTTCACCGTAATCCTGTGCGACTCCCTTTCCGTCATGGTACATCAGCGCGAGATTGACCTGGCATTCCGGCGAGCCTCCCTCAGCCGCCAAGCGGAACCAACGCACAGCTTCCGTATAAAGGGGAACCGTACCCTGGCCCTTTTCATACAGAGCGCCGAGATTACACTGCGCGGCGACAAACCCTTGTTCGGCCGACACACGATACCAGTGCATGGCCAGAAGAAAGTCCTGTGGCATTCCCCTGCCGTTGGCATACATCACGCCGATGTTGAATTGGGCGGCTGCGTCACCCTGCTGAGCCACCGGCCAGAACGCTCTCAATGCCGTCGCATAGTCGCCATGACCATACGCCTCGATTCCGTCTTTAAAATCAGCCCCGACCTCGGAGATGAGAACCACCAGACATCCGAGAACGATCCATCCGGCAAGCCACTTCATCGAGACCTCCATAGAATTTTGAGTCCCGTTTTTAGAGCGTATTAATGTGTAAGATTAACAGGAAGTTCAAGAGGGAGCAATTGATTACGTCTTTTTACAGTACCTGACGGAATGAGGGCAATGGAAAGGACGCATCAGAGCAAGGGAATCTCAAAGCTGGCAGGACACGCCATGCTGCGAACGGTCGTGAGACCTGTGAGAAATGATCTTCTCACTATCACAGGAACTCTTGCCTAAAAAAAAAGAACGGAAGGTATTGTTAGAAGCCTTTTCTACAGATCTTCACCGCAGCATCAAGAGCGAATGATGCGGACCTTACCATCTAGGTCTGTTGCAGATGAGATAGCCATGAGACACGTTGACACAGTTTAGAACCGCATATCTTCCGTTTTGCGTTGATCTGTAAGGGTACGTGTCGCAGTCGTTTTCAAGACAGGGAGGTATCACTGTTGCTTACAGCCGATGTCTACCTGTCAGGTGCGCGATCTCTTCAAATCAGCGTGCTCTCACGGCCCGGTTGCGAAATACAGAAAAAAGAGGGAGGGACCCATGCAAAGCAACCGTTATCAATATCGTGTTGATAGAGACAGATGGCGAGGTCTGACTCCAGGCGTTCTGCTTGGAGCCTTTCTCTTCACTACCGTCTCGCTGAGCCTGGCAGGATGCTCAGCATCACCTTACCGGTGGACCCAGTTCACCGAAGCTAGTTTTCCAGCCAAAGTGAGACAGATCATCACGGTACATGGAGATCTGTTGGACCGACGCCACCGCGCTGGTTACGGGGAATGGAATGTGAGCATGACTACGGAACCACCTATGGCCACATATGCCTGCATTTCCGGTGAGCCATGTCAGATTGCGGTGACTCGGTTACACTGCACGAACGCACGTCTTGAAAAGACGGAGTGTGCCATACGTTTGGACCAGGATCGCAAAGTCTGCCGGTTGTTGCTTTCCGAAAGGAAACAGACCCTTTCGATCCGATGTCCCCTCGATGTCGTTCTAGCTCACGAGAAATCCGGCCCAGGGAATGCGGCCACGATACATAAGCC
>JBOHOS010000298.1:0-11933 GCA_050731295.1 Nitrospiraceae bacterium
GTTCCGTCGAGTGAAACATCCGGAGTTGATGCAGGTCGTGTATCACGGAGGGACGTTCGTAGATGGATTGCCAGTCAACAAAGAGGTCGCCGCCTAATTCTATTTACCCACTTTTTGACAAGGCCTCGTTGCGGAACCATCATGGCTTACGGAAGCTCCAGCAGATTGTAGGAGGTTTGGATTTTACTTAGCACCTTCGGTTATATAGGGTTGGCCTCATAAGGGTAGGACCCATAGACATCGATTGCGGCACGCCGCCGGTCGGTGAGTCTCCTGATAGGTCGCCTAATAGTAGGCGGAGAGGGCCGTCTGGACACCCAGCACGTCTTCCTGTATAAAGGGGGGAACGAATCTGACTCGCGTTGGTACACACACTCAACTGCCAAGAATATCACCAAGAGCGGGCGTAGCTCAGGGGTAGAGTCCTAGCTTCCCAAGCTAGTTGTCGTGGGTTCAAATCCCATCGCCCGCTCCAAATTATTCAACTAGTTCTACAGCGTTACCATTCTGAGACTTCTTCTCTCTTCCGGTTTCTGTCACGGTTTAACCGGAAAGTGAGTTCCTCTGTACCTGTTCTGATACAGGCTTATTGGCTCGCTCTTCCCCGAAATCGGTCAATCCATTCCACGGCAATGTCCCTTTTCCTTCGACGGCGGATTTCAAGTGAGACGGGGAGAGATGGGCGTACCGTTTGACGAGGCTCGTCGTGGAATGGCGAAGAAGATCTGCAATCGTGCTTTCGGTTTTGCCTGTCATGGCTAGGCGGGACGCGAATGTATGCCGGTAACGCCTTCCAGTTTGGCCTCTTCAACGGCCGGCAGATAGACCCGAACGTAGAAGTTCCGCGGATCCACATGAGTTGCGGGATTCTCAGACGGAAAGACCCATTCTGACCGAGGTGCAACTTTTCAGACTGCGATACCGCGTAGGCGTTGAGATTTGGCGCTACGGCTGGATCATCTCATCGTGGCGGGATGTTCCTCCATTAAAGCTAAGTGAAGTCCGACCTTACTGAGGACGTCGATAAATACGGCAAGACTGAGCGGCTTCTCAAGATACGCTTGCACACCCCACCGCAGGCTTTCAAACTGGTCTTCCTCCCGGCGGGAGCCCGTTAGGACAATCACGGGGACTGCCGTAAGAAACGGGTTCGACTTCACGGCCCGTAGAATCGTCAATCCATCAACTGTGGGAATATTCAAATCCAGCAGGATGAGGGCAGGACCTGTACGTCTAGTCACGTTCAGTGTTTCTGTACCAAAGAGATAGTTTAGCGCGTGAGCGCCGTCACTGACCGTCACGATCTCGTTAATGAGATTCTGAGCGGACAGCGCGGCCAGAGTGAGTTCGACGTCCTTCGGGTCATCCTCGACAAGAAGGATCGGCCTAAAATCCAGCATGTAAAGAACTACCGTCCTTCCTACATCCGTCAGCTAGTGGGTTATTCTGCTGTCTATTTGCGAGCTATTATTATATTAAAGGACTTTGCATAACCACCTACTTTGCCTAAATTATGCTTATTTTGTACTTCACACTACTGTCCCAAAGAGGTTCACCCTCAAGGAGCATTTCTTACTCCACTGCGAACTCTGCCTCCCTATTGCCCCTGGGTTTCAAATCGCTTTTCAATATCTGCTTTAGGTGATAAATAATAACCACATGTTCTAGGGATTCTGATCCGGTTTCAACAAGAAATCTATGTTGAACTGGTCTGACCTACACGAACTGGTCCGTATGGTTTTGCGGTTTCCTGCCAAGCCATGGGTGCTGATCACACTCGCTGCAATTTACATTATTGCCGGGAAGTTAGGGTTAACGCTTGCCTTCATCCATCAAAGTGCAACGGTCGTATGGCCTCCGACCGGGATCGCTCTCGCAGCTTTTCTTGCGCTGGGATATCGGGTCTGGCCCGCCATCTTCTTTGGCGCCTTTGTCGTCAACATCACGACCGTTGGGTCCATTGCAACATGCCTCGGCATCGCATTGGGGAATACTCTTGAAGGATTGGCAGGAGCCTATGTAGTCAACCGGTTTTGTCATGGGCGCCACGCCTTTCTTCAGGCACGCGATATCTTGAAGTTTGCATGGTTCGCAGGACTGTTGAGCACAAGCATCAGTGCGACCGTCGGTGTGACCAGTCTTTCGCTCGATGGGGTGGCCAACTGGGCGGATTACGGCTGCATCTGGTTGACCTGGTGGCTGGGAGATGCCGCAGGAGCGTTCATCATTGCTCCCTTACTCCTTCTTTGGAACACAGAGCCTTGGGCACGATGGACCTGGCCCCAGTTCATGGAGGCCCTATTCTTAGTAATCTCTGTAGTTGTAGTTGGTCAGGTTGTGTTTGGAGGATGGCTCCCTCCTGAGAAGAGTGTTCCCCTCACGTATGTCTGCATTCCTCCCGTTGTCTGGGCAGCCTATCGGTTTGGACGTCGTGAAACGGCAGCCATTACTTTCCTGCTTTCAGGAGTCGCAATCTCCGGGACTTTACATGGATTCGGGCCGTTCGTGAGAGGGAGTCAACATGAATCACTCCTGTTATTACAAATTTTCATTGGGCTGACGGGGGTGATGGGTCTTGCCTTTTCGGCGATCGTATCGGACCGCACGCAAGTTGAGTCCGATCGCGAGCGATTGATTCGTGAGCTTCAGGAGGCTCTAGAGAACGTTAAGACTTTGCGGGGATTGGTGCCTATTTGCTCATGGTGTAAGAACATTCGAAATGACAAAGGCTTTTGGGATCACATTGAAACGTATATACAGCAACGCTCAGAAGCCCAGTTTACGCATGGCGTCTGCCCCGAATGTCTGAAGCGGTTTTATCCTGAGATCGGAAGCAAATAGAATTTCGTCTTCTTGCGGCGTTTGATCGTCACAGCCAAACATAAGAACGATGCGCCGGGAAGGTTGCGCCGGCGTTGCGTGGTCGTGGACACGCGGCCCAATCTTGGCCGGCAGGCATACACGCTGATCGTGGCATTACGGATGGCTATGATGCGCTAACCTTGCTTAGGTCGGATCGCCAGACGAACTCGCAAGACCTCGATCATAGCCCTGGCCCGCTCGTCGATGTGGAGTCTCTAAGACCGGGGAACATATTGACCTTCGTAAGGATGCAAGATTAAAGTACCGGCTATTACCAAGGGACCGAGGCAAGGGACGACCAGTCTAGATTTCGTGAGTGGAGGCAGGAGCAATGCCGAGTACATACGTAGAGAAACTTCGTCTCTTCCTCCTCGCAAGCGTTCTCTTGGGGGCATTCGGATGTACGGAGGTCGCTCGAACTCGTATCCTGGCGGAGCAGGGTGATTCGCAGGCGCAGTTCAAGCTGGGCACGATGTACGCCGTCGGCCAGGGCGTGTATCAAGATCCCGATGAGGCCGGGCGATGGTTTCGAATGGCTGCCGTCGATGGGAACGCAGATGTGCAATTCAAAATTGGAACGATGTATGCGGTTGGAAAGGGCGTTCCCAAAAACTATGTGCTTGCCTCACGGTTCTACCGTATTGCGTCCGATCAAGATCATAGCGACGCGCAGACAGAGCTGGGCATGCTCTACTTTCAAGGGCTCGGCGTGCCGCAGGATTACACCGAAGCGCTGCAACTCTTTCTCAGGGCCGCCAAGCTCGGCAATGGCCGGGCTCGGCTGAAGATCGGAGAGATGTATGCCGAGGGTCGGGGCGTTCCCCGAGATGTCGTGCGCGCCCACATGTGGTCCAATCTGGCCGGCGCGCAAGGAGACAGGCAGGCGTTGACATTCCGGGACACACTCGCCGCCAGGATGACGACGGAGCAGATTTATAAAGCTCAAGAGTTGGCGCGCGATTGGGAAGTTCGCAATTAACCGATTAAGAACACGCTCGCCCAGACAAGCCAAAAACTTACAAGCTTCTCTCGATCCTGCGCTTCTTCGTGTTTCGTGTGCCTAGTACCTATAGTGTTTCCTTTCCATCCGGTATTCAGGATCGGGTAGAGTAAGACTATGCGACGGCTGTCATTACTGTCGAATATGTTCCTCATGACGGTGCTGACACTAGGATGTGCCGCCACCGAGCAGGTCATCCCCGAGTCGCTGGAGGCGCAGGTGGACAAAAGCGTGACGTTCGAACAACTCAAGGAGTCGCCCGATTCCTACCGAGGAAAGCTGGTAGTGCTCGGGGGTGAAGTGCTGAAGGCCAAGCGTTTGAAAGACGGAACCCAACTCGAGGTGCTGCAACTTCCGCTCGAGAATGGGCAGCCGGCGTCTCCGCGAAACGAATCGCAAGGGCGCTTCCTGGCCATTCAAAAAGAATTTTTAGATCCCGCGACGGTAACGGATGAAACTCGGGTGACGATTGTCGGCGAAGTCATGGGGGCGACGACCCAGCACCTCGACGAAATGGAATACCGCTACCCGACGATCGAGGTCAAGCATCTGAAGGTGTGGGAACCACTGCCTGTCTACGAACCACCCGCACGCCCGCGGTGGGGGATTTACGGCGGCGGAGGAAGCCGTGGCGGCTACGGTGGCGTCGGGGTAGGGATTGGCTTCTAGGTCATCCGCGCGAATGAGGCACTGAGCGCGTCCGGGGCGGCATGCCGGTCAGATGACTGGTCGCGGAAATGAGGGGGAGGCGACGGCTAGAGAGCTTTCTTGACCAGTCCCGAACGGAGGCAGCGGGTGCAGACCCTGATGCGCTTGACGGCGCCGTCGATCATCGCACGGACAGTTTGGAGGTTCGGATGAAATACGCGCTTCGTCTTGTTGTTGGCATGGCTCACGTTATGGCCTGCCTGACGGCGTTTGCTGCAGAGATCACAGGTATAAGCCACGGTGGTACTCCTTCACGACCGCACTCGTCAGTTCTCAATCCTTGACCTGTTTGTCTGTAATGCGGGGCGTATGCTACCATACGCGCGCGTTCTCTGACAAGCCTCGCACGGATACGATTGGCTCGGACGTCTGTTCGCCATGGGTGAGGAAGAGCAGACGCCGTCGCCCAACCCCGCTGGCATGTCACCTCTTCACCATATCGTGCAACGTCTGACCCGCCCCATTGAGTTTGCAAGCCGCAACGCGGGCGCAAACCTTTCGGTGATGAAGGATCTCGGGCATTACGTGTCTCGCCAAGTGGTCCAAGCGCTTGCCGACGACGTGTATCCGTCCGGTGTGGAAGCGGATCTTCTGCTACTTCGGCAACTGTTGGCGGATTTTGACCACGAGGTAGAGTTGGGAGAACGCCGGCGTCGCCTGACGGGAGCCCGAGTCATATTAGACCGGTTGGCTCGCGCAGGCCAAAGACACGAGGTCGGAGAGACGGCGGAACACCACGAGGTATGGGACATTCCCATTCAATTTGCCAAGGGTGTCGGCCCGAAGAAAGCCGCGCTCCTGGGCCGGCTGGGCATCCGAACGGTCGAGGATGCGCTGTGGTTCTTGCCCTGGCGATATGAAGACCGCTCCGTTCTAACGCCTATAGAACGGCTTGTGCCTGCAGCGCAGGCCACGGTCTGCGGGCGCGTCGTGAAACGGACGCTGACGCGTATTCCCCGTCGCCGGATGACCGTGCTCGATGTCGTGATTAACGACGAGACGGCCGCCATGCATGCCGTCTTTTTTAACCAACCGTATCTCGAAGACGTATTTCAGCCCGGCGCACAGGTGATGCTGAACGGACGGGTGTCGGTCGGCCGGCGCGGCTGGATCGATCTCCGGATCGAGAGCCCGCAGTATGAACTGCTGGGTGAAGATGATGAGACCCTGCTGCACGTGGGCCGGATTGTCCCCATCTACCACGAGACGAAAGGAGTGACCTCGCGGCAAATCCGCGTCCTGCTCAAGGGACTGCTTGACCGGCATCTGAACGGCATTCCGGATGTGTTGCCGGACGCGATTCGTACTCGATATCGGCTGCCGACGATTCAAGCGGCCCTCGCGGAAGTCCATTTTCCTCCCGCGGACGCGAACCGCGAGGCGCTCGACCGCGGCACGACGCCGGCGCACGCCCGGCTTGCCTTTGAAGAATTGTTCCTGCTCCAGTTGGCGCTCGCCACGCGCCAGCGGTCGGTGAAGGAGGAGGCGAAAGGCATTCGGTTTAGCATGAAGACGCCGTTGCTCGCTCAATTACGCGCGCTCCTTCTCTTCCGGTTGACGTCGGCGCAGGAACGTGTGCTCTCGGACATTCAACGCGACATGGCCTCCAGGAGGCCGATGAATCGTCTCGTGCAGGGCGACGTCGGCTGCGGCAAAACGATTGTGGCGCTTCAGGCCATGGTCATCGCGTGCGGGTCCGGTTACCAGGCCGCGCTAATGGTACCGACGGAAATCCTGGCTGAGCAGCATTACCTCAATGTGCGTGACCTCCTCGCGAAGCTCGGGTTAAAGACCGTCTTGCTGAAGGGGGGCAGGTCTCTCACACAACGCAAGGCTGTCCTCGGACAGATCGAGACAGGGGAAGCCCACGTGATTTTCGGCACCCACGCCATAATTCAAAAGGGTGTGCGTTTCGCCAAGCTCGGTCTGGCCGTTATCGATGAGCAACATAAATTTGGTGTGCTCCAGCGAAAGACGTTGCTCGAGAAAGGCGCCCGGCCGGATGTGTTGGTGCTCACGGCGACGCCGATTCCGCGCACGCTCGCCATGACGGTCTATGGGGATCTCGATGTGTCCGTGATCGATGCGCTTCCGCCGGGCCGCGCGCCGATCCGGACCTGGCTGTTCCATGAGTCGCAGCGGCGGCGGGCGTATCGGATTCTCCATGATGAAGTGAAGAACGGCCGCCAAGCGTATATTGTTTATCCGCTCGTGGAGGAATCCGAAAAGGTCGATCTCCAGGCCGCGATTCAAGCGGCAGACCATCTACAGGCGAACGTCTTTCCGACCTGCCGTATCGGATTGCTGCATGGCCGCATGAAGGCGGATGACAAGGAGCGCACGATGGCCGCTTTCAAGGCGCGAGAGATTCAGATTCTGGTGACGACGACGGTGATCGAGGTTGGAGTCGATGTGTCGAACGCCACGGTTATACTGGTGGAGCATGCGGAACGATTTGGATTGGCTCAACTGCACCAGCTCAGAGGGCGTGTGGGGCGGGGCACCCAGCAATCCTATTGTTTGCTTCTCACGTCGCAAGAAAGAGGTAAAGAGATAAGCGGTCGGGGGCGAGAGCACGAAGGAGTAACGGATTCTTACGTTGGCCCGTTACCCCGCGACCCCGCTAGCCCCTCACCTTTGGCGCGGCGACGCTTGGAGGCGTTAGTCAAGTCAACGGACGGATTCGCCATCGCGGAGGAAGACCTTCGCATCCGTGGCCCCGGTGAATTTTTTGGGGTGCGCCAGTGGGGGATGCCGGAGTTCCGCGCCGCGAATATCGTGCGTGACGGGGTGATCCTGGCGGATGCGCGCCGCGAGGCGTTTGCGCTGACGAAGGGAGATCCGCACGTGACCGCTCCGGCCCATCGGGATCTGCGTGACGCTATGCGGCGAAAATGGAACGCCAAGCTGGATTTAGGGTCGGTGAGCTAAAGGTCAGGCGAGGGGCACGAGGCGAGCGGCCAGAGACGGAAAGAACCAACGCAATTCTTGCCCATCGCCTCTAGCCTCTAACCCCTCGCCGTTGCGAAGCACTATGGTATGGGACTGCTCCAGCAAATCAAGCACGATCTGAGGGCCGGGCTGGCACGGATGCGCTTCGGCACCGCTCGGGCGGCCAACCGCGTGTTGGAAGAAACGGAGCTGCTGAAACTTCGCCTGGAAGTACGCAAGCTCGATCGCCGTCTCAAGGATCTGTGCAGGGACATCGGTGAACGAGCCGTCGAGCTCCATGAGCGGGGGGAGTCCTCCGTTCAGATTCTTTCCGATCGTGAGATCGTCAGCACGGCGGAGCAGGTGACCATGCTCAAAGCGGAACGAGCCCGGATCATGGCAGAGATGGACGATATGGCGAGCGAGACCTGAAGGATGCGCGGCGAATGAGCAAAGGGATGCCCGTCTTAGCCGGGATCGATATCGGGACCTTAACCTGCCGCTTGCTGATCGCGAAGGCCACACCAGCCGGGCAGCTTTCCGAATTGCATGCCGAGCGGCGCATTTTACGGCTGGGGGAGGGGGTGGATCATCATCGTGTGCTGCAGCCGGCCTCGATGAAGCGAGTCATCGAGACGTTGCAGGAGTGGCGCCGCGTCATCGAGCGCTATCATGTGGATCGTTCTATTGCCGTCGCCACCAGCGCGGTCCGCGACGCGACCAACCGGGATGAGTTTCTTGCCATGGTCAAGCGTGAAGCGGGATTCGACGTCGAGGTGATCACCGGTGAGGAAGAAGCTCGTCGCACGCTTCTCGGCATCCGCTCCGGACTGTCACCGGAGATCTCGGACATGTTGGGATTGGATATCGGAGGTGGCAGCACGGAGTTTATTGTTGATCGTCGAGAGTCCGCGCCGGCGATGTACTCGATCGAACTGGGCGTTGTTCGTCTGACCGAACGCCTGTTGAAGCATGATCCGCCGTCGGCTGAAGAGTTGGAAACGGCGCATACCCTCATTGTGGATTTGACGGCAGCTGTGCGGCCGAAGCTCGGGGATGTCAGTCGGATGACCTTTGTGGGGACTGCGGGAACTGTGACGACATTGGCGGCCATGGCGCAGCATTTGCCCACCTACGAGGCCGCGCGGGTGCACCACTATAGACTGAGTGTGGGCACGATTCGAGATCTCGAACGACAGCTCGCGAGCCGCTCAAAGGCCCAGCGCCGAGACCTGCCGGGGCTTGAATCAGGTCGAGAAGAGGTCGTCGTCGCCGGGACCCTGATCCTCCGCACAATCATGGAAGTGTTCGGCTTTCAAGACTGTCTCGTGAGCGATATGGGGTTGCGGGAAGGCGTGTTGATCGATCTAGCACAACGGATGACATAGCCATCAACGATCAGCATCACAGGGAAACAGTTTTTTAATTTGATCGCTGAAAACTAAAAGCCGATGGGTATCTATTACCTCTGCGAGTACCAACGAAATCCTTTCGTTTCCTGAAAGGAAGGGCGTGGCGCCGCCCCCGGCTTTTCCAGCAGCAGGACTTTAAAGTCCCACAGGCCGAACCATGCCGGGTCGATGAGTTCGTGATAATGGCATCCCATCAGTCGCGGAAGGATGTCGCCTAAGGCCCCCTTCAATTCCCCCTCGGTATAGGCGCGTACGGCAAAGGTTTTCCCCAGGGCTGTGCAGAATCGTTGAATGGCATACGTGGCTCCCGTACAGAGCAACTGTGTGTCCGGCTTGAGCATCAGAAACTGGGGCAAGGCGAAATAGCGCTCTTGAAAGCCCAGCCATCGCGCCACATGCCGCAGGTGGGTGTATTGCACTTCGTATTCGGTATGGCCTGGTAATTTGACCGGCGCGGGCCACCCGCTTTCGATCCCGAACTCCACCAGAATCGCGCGACCGCCTGGGCGTAAGACCCGCCATACTTCCGCGAGGAAGCGAATCGGACCCAGATTGAACATGAACTCCGCAGGCACATCCTGGCCAAGGGGGAGTCGCGTCCGGCGAATCCAATCCAACGCTTCTTGATGCAAAGGCTGTGTGCTGCGGCCGGACTCCACTTCTGTTCGACGCACCTGCACCGGGGTCATGTCGGCAAGATTTTCGTTGTCAATGAGAAGATCAATACTGAGATCCTTGACGGGAAGCCATTCCGCATGGGCCTGAATCCCCGAACGGTTCCATCGAGATTCCGATAAGGAGAGCTGGGACTCGACAAACGATCTCGTCAGATCCAAGAAAATGTACCGGACGCCCTGTCGTTCAGCGGCCGATAATTCCTGTGCCATTTCCCGCGCGACGTACCCTAGCCCGCCCCCGACCTCCAGAACCATTCGTGGTTTGGGCGTCCACCAGCCGAGCCGCCGGAGGTGTTTCGCGAGCAGCCTGCCGTACGTGAGGCCCTGCAGCGCGTCGCTCGGCTCGCGAAAGAGGTGGGAGACCGTGGTTTCAATCTGATCGAAGTGCCCCTCGCGTTTGGTGATCTCGTGAAGGTGAAATTCCGATAAATGTTCGGCACCTTCAAACCCTTCTCTGCCGGACCAGCCCTCTCGGACTTGTTGTAGCAGCAGGTCCCACTTCGCCCCGTGCCGATCACCTGTAGGCGGCTCCGTTCCGAAATAACTGAGGGAGTAAGTGGGGAGAGACCATCGCTCCAGGTGCCACTGTCCGGTGGCGCCGTCCGCACCGCAGACCCATTTTCCGTACCGATCCTGCAAAGCGCCGACGGTGACATGCCCGTCCATGGCGGTCAACAGCTCCATGCCCACACGGTTGAGCCGGATCAACGGCAACTGATCGTCGAGCGGTGTCAGCCACCATTCATCCGAGGTGTGCTGATAGATGATCATGTCGGGCATTCTCCATGCCCGTAGTTGACGGATCTCGCCGGTCAGCGTAACCGGCGCATGGAGGACTGACGTCTGTTTCATCTCTGGCTTGGCGAACGGAGAATTGAGCAAACGATCATCACCTACGTGCCTACATTCGGGGCAGAGTACACGAAGGAGCCGAACGGAGGCAAGCCGATGAGCAGACGACCTCTCGTGAGAAGGCGGAGCAGACCACAGATCCGAGTTACGACGCTGGAAAGTGTCTTTTGGAGGGCTGTCAGGTCTCGGACGAAGTGGCGCTGGGCTCGACAACCGTCAAGACGGCTCGCATAATCGGATGGAGCCGACAATGATAGGGATACCGTCCCGGAGGAAGACCCGGAATCACATAACTTCCGCCTGGAAGAACCTCTCCCGAATCAAACATGCAAGAAGCCTCCTCCTCGCACCCGTCCTGTGTGATCGTATGGGGTGAGCCTGTCGGGTTGTCCCACCGGATAGATGCGCCTATTGGAACCTTCGCTGATGCAGGAAGGTAATACGGGGAGGCGCTTTCAATAATAATCTGGAATTGTGGCGGTGTCGCCTGGCTGGCTCCGATGCCCCACGAGAATAGAGCCAAGATCATAACCAGTCCGAAGCGCGTCATTGATCTCTCCATGCCAACTCCCAGTCCATCCGCTCTTATAGAGACCTGCCCGATAAAAAGGATTCATGCCTCCTAACCGCTTGATTAATTATACCGCAGAGCGGTTCATATTCACAGGAGGTCTCTTGAAAAACGGGTGAATCTCGCCGGATTCATCGGCCTTGGTGATTGTATTTTCCAGGATAATTATGGATGATGACCTGATGATGGAGAAGGAGGACGCTGTTGCACAGGCTTGTGGTTGTTCTTGTTTTCTGGCTTGGAAGCGCAGCCGCCGAGGTGAGCGCGTTCAGGATCACCGCGCCGGCTGAGAACGCAATTTTAGAACCTGGCCAGGAACTCGCAGCGACTGTGGATCTGGGAACGGAAATCGCCGTCGGACGGGTTCGGTATTACTGGTACCGTGCCGGCGAGGAGCCGGTTGTCATTCAACTTGCGTCCCCCGCGCTTACTGCCACGGATAGGGCCACACCGCCTTATGGCGGAACCCTCAAGGTGCCTGCGGAAGCGATCGGCGCCATGCGCCTGCTGGTAGTCGGGGAAGTGGTCAGGGGTCGCTTGGCAGGTCGCGAAGAGTTTGACGAGATCTGTGTTGACGTCAAGCCATCAGCACCTCTTTCCGGTATTGAATTCGAAACAGAGAAGCCGTTGAGGCTGGATACCCTCTGGAAGATCATGGACCTGCCTGCGGTCGGTGTCTTTGCGGATGGGATCACAAGACCGATTCAAGGAGCGGGGACCGGCAGCACCTATGCCAGTTCAAACGAACGGGTGGTCACGGTCTCCCCCGAAGGGATTTTGCAGGTCGTGGGGGATGGAACCGCGATGATCGTGGTGACGAATCGTGGACAAGAGGGATCATTAGCCGTCGTCGTAAAGACCGACGGCGAAGGGAATCGACCCCCGATCGCCGATGCCGGATCGGATCAGACGGTCAAGGG